>CAINOO010000125.1 GCA_903851535.1 uncultured Chlorobiaceae bacterium
AGGGGAGGCATCGAACTTATGGTCTTTTTTCAATACCTGGTCAGGGACGCTTGTCTGCATTGAAATGAAGCGAATGCAACTCGTTCAGACTCACCAGTCAATCCGGCGAAAATCTACCATTCTTTGCCCACTTTACAAAGATATTTTTTCATAGTGTGTCGGTGGCACCAGTGAGAAGCAGATGAAGGTAAATAAGGGAAAAATAACGGAGTCAGTCAAAAAAAAATGATTAGGAAATAACAAATAAAAACAATACAGTTCACCAATAAAACATTAACAATTGTGACCACAATAAGACAACACCCTAAACTCTTTCACCGATCATGGGACGTATTGCAAAAAAGCTGACCGATCTTATCGGCAACACCCCTCTTCTTGAGCTTGGCAATTTCAGTCGGGAACATGAAGCCGGGGCAACAATTATTGCCAAACTCGAATACTTCAACCCCGGTGGCAGTGTCAAGGATCGCATCGGTTTTTCGATGATCGAAGATGCTGAAAAACAGGGATTCATCAACAAGGAGAGTGTCATCATCGAACCAACAAGCGGCAATACCGGCATTGCCCTGGCATTCATTGCTGCTGCCAAAGGGTATCGCCTCATCCTTGCCATGCCTGAAACGATGAGTATTGAACGCAGAAACCTCCTCAGGGCTCTCGGTGCAGAACTGGTTCTGACACCCGGCTCAGAAGGAATGCTTGGCGCAATCAAAAAAGCCAATGAACTGCACGTCACCTATCCAAATTCATTTATCCCGCAGCAATTTAATAACCCGGCAAATCCTGAAATCCACCGTACAACAACCGCAGTGGAGATATGGAACGATACCGATGGTAACGTTGATATTTTTGTCAGCGGCGTTGGAACCGGCGGCACCATAACCGGTGTTGGCGAGGTGCTCAAACAGCAGAACCCTGCCATTACCATTGTTGCCGTTGAGCCGTTCGACTCACAGGTTATTGCTGGTGGCAAACCAGGTCCACACAAAATACAGGGCATTGGTGCCGGATTTCTCCCCGATATCCTCAACAAAGACATTATTGATGAAATTATTCCGGTCAAAAACGAGGACGCCCTGCGCACCGGTCGTGAGCTTGCCCGGACAGAGGGACTTATTGTCGGCATATCGTCAGGTGCTGCCGTTTACGCGGCACTGCAACTGGCACAACGCGAAGAGAACAGGGGGAAACGAATTGTCGTCATTCTGCCCGATACCGGCGAGCGATACCTCTCGACACTGCTCTACCAATTTGAAAATGAACCAGTCGTTCTTTAAACAAAAGAGCGTTTCTGGTGTTCAAAATTAATTGTTCACCGACAACTTTTAAACCATTGCATGACCATGTCAAACGCACCACAGGAACCAAACAGTCAATTACAGCGCAGTGTAACAACCCACGTAGCAAGAAATCTGGCGAACACGACCAAAACCCCGCCGCAGATGAACTCCATAACCCCGAGATGGCTCTTGAAGCTGCTCCCGTGGGTTCATGTTTCTTCCGGCACCTACCGCGTCAACCGCACCAAGATTGAACTGCAAAAACCTGAGCGTATCGGCATCGATTTTCATAGAGGCATCGCATCATTTCGCCCTGAAGCGCTGAAAAGCATTCCCCTCTTTGCCTCATTTGATGAAGAAATCATCAGCAGCCTGGCAAAAAAGTTTGTGCTCGAAGAGACAGGACTTGGCAACACCCTTATCCTTGAAGGCGAAGATCGCCACAAAATTTTTATCATTGCTCACGGCCAGGTCGAGGTTTTAAGCAAGGGACTTCATGGTGAGGATCTTCGTATCGCCCTGCTTTCGGAGGGAGAGTATTTTGGTGAAGAAGACCTTGTCTCCGACAAGCCATCATCAGTCACCATCCGCACCATTACCCCCGGCTCCTATTTCTCACTCTCCAGCGTCGATATCGAAAAGCTCTTCAAAGAATCACCGTCACTCAAAGAGGCTTTTCAGGCATCGGTCGACGAATACCTTAAAATCCGCTCGACCGTCAACAAACATGGTGAAAAGCACATTGACCTTATTGCCGGTTTTGCGGAGAATATTGAAATACCTGAAACCTATGTCGATTACTCCAACAAACCCCGTGAGTACTCGCTGCAGGCCATACAGACCGTTGTGCGTGTCCATACAAGGGTTTCCGACCTCTACAATGAGCCCTATAACCAGATAGAGCAGCAGATGCGCCTGACGATCGAGGGCATCAAGGAGCGTCAGGAGTGGGAATTCATCAACAACCGCGAGTTTGGCCTCCTCCATTCTGCCGATCCCGGACAGCGCATCAGCACCCGCTACGGCACACCGACCCCGGATGACCTTGACGATCTGCTCGCAAAAGTGTGGAAAAAGCCGGCCTTCTTTATCGCCCACCCCAAAGCCATTGCCGCCTTCGAGCGCGAATGCACCTGGCGCGGCGTTCCACCAGCCACCATCAACCTCTTTGGCACACCTGTGCTGACCTGGCGCGGCGTGCCACTTGTGCCATGCGACAAAATTGAAATCAACAAAAACAGCAAATCAGGTCACGGCACAACCAATATTATACTCGTCCGTGTCGGCGAAAATGAGCAGGGCGTGGTTGGATTGCATCAGGCCGGAATCCCCGGAGAGATCAGCCCAAGCCTTTCGGCAAGACTGATGGGTCTCGACAAACTTGGCGTCGCCTCCTATCTGCTGACACTCTACTCCTCGCTGGCCGTTCTGACCGATGATGCTCTGGCTATCCTTGAAAATGTTGAGGTCGGCTACTATCACGATTACGAACATCGCCAGACCACCCCTAAAACAAAATAGAACAGCGACAATAAACTACTACAGAGAGAGTGACAACGGCAACATAATCGAAGCTCTCTCTCTATAGATTACTCTTGTACTTATGCCAAATCAAAATGAGCAACCCGCCATTCCGGGAATCGGAAGTGACAGCATCAGTCCGGTGTTCATTGCACAGCTTGCAAGCCGCCTGTACAATGAACTACCCGAAGCAGGAAGCGTTCCGAAATATGAAACTGATGCTGCGGAGGCTCCCCCTTCCCTTGCTGCATCAATAAACGACAAAAAGTCTTTTGGAGATGATCCCGGCCAATGGGATACCAGCAATCATCTCCCAACGCAGGAAATACCCCGGCACCCCGCTCTCCCCATGTTTTCTGACGAGCGCTCTGCACTGCCAGAGCATGACTACTATTTTCTTCCCGCTGCACCAGAAAAAAAAGAGGAGCCACTCGGCCATCACGCCAATAAACTGACCGAGCAGCAGAACTATTCCGACAACAGGAATAACTCATACGGGCTCGACCAGTTCATAGAGCGTACCCTGCCAGCAAAACCGCATAACGCCGAAAATAGTGCACCATTTTTCACCACACTGAACGGCGGCCTTCCTTCTGAAGACGATTTTTCTTTCAGAGTGCTTCTTGCAGCAGCTCAGGACCCCGTACCGACGACAACTGCCCATCAGAGCCTGAACCCGCAACAGACTCTCACCCCGGATGCTTTTTCCACCAGCCAGGTGCAGGAACAGCTTCCAGAGTTGCCCGGTACGGCCAGCAAACCGGCCGAAGGTCAATGCTACGGCGCAAAGCTCTATCAAACGTTCGCACAGGAACAGGGAAGCCCTGACCTTGAAGC
>CAINOO010000126.1 GCA_903851535.1 uncultured Chlorobiaceae bacterium
ATTCTCTGGAAAGATCGTCACTATTTGCCGAAAACCCGTTCCGAGTTGTACCATGCCGCCGTGAACTATATCCTCGACTATCGCGACCGCCAAAAAGAGATCTCTCCCTTGCTCGGCGCAGAAGAGGCCCGGCGGGTTTTGATGCCGGTCTCACTCTGGATGCAGGAAGAACTCGAAAAGGACGAGGCCGACAAGGCGCTGATGCAAAAAGAGATGCAAAAGCACCTGAAAACGCTGCACAAGCCTCCTTCAGTCGAGAAGTTTTGTGAGAACCTGATTGATCGTGCCGGGTTGCTGGTAGCCTATGGCGACAAGGAGTACCGCTTCCGGCACAAATCATTCCGCGAGTACCTGGCGGGCTTGCAACTTGAGAAAAAAATGCACAGCAGCACTGGCCATCTCGACAAGCTGGTCCAGAATTTCGGCAAAGACTGGTGGGAAGAGCCGCTCCGCTTTTACATCGCCGAGGTTGATGCCGATGCCTTTGATGCTTTTATGGCCAGGTTGTTCGATGCAGAGGTCAGCCGGACGTTGAACCAAAAGCAGCAGGATTTACTGGTTACGCTCATCACAGAGGCGCGGCAGACAACAACGGAGGCCTTGCAGAAGAAGTTGCTGGATTCGACAACAACAACAAATCGGCAGCGCTACATCCTGCAATGCCTGAAAGCCATCGGTACTGCGGATGCCTTTGATACGGTGCAGAAGTTTCTTGATGCTTCCTTTGAGAAAAAAGCAGCAGCGCTTGATG
Organism: uncultured Chlorobiaceae bacterium; assembly: GCA_903851535.1. Lineage (GTDB taxonomy): Bacteria > Bacteroidota > Chlorobiia > Chlorobiales > Chlorobiaceae > Chlorobium. Next base: position 752 of record CAINOO010000126.1, read on the forward strand.
TTGCCTGTGAAATTGCAGGCGTTACCGCACTGCAAGGTGAAGCTGGCACCTGTGAGAGTTGTGGCACAACAGCCTCGATGGTAACCGACAAGCTTGGTGCCCACTATATTTTGATCAAGGGCGGTAGCTTCACCTTCTCCCTGACAAAAAAGCAGGAAACCGTGGAGGACATCTACGTTGCCAAATACACAGTGACCAACCAGCACTATCGGCGGTTTATCGACTATCTCGATGCAAAGGAGGCCGGTTATGCCGCCATACTCCCTGTTGAAAGCTACAGAAAAAGCCTGTTTGCCCTTGCGGAGAGTATCAAGGGCTTCAATGACTATGTAAAGAAAGAAAAGTCGCTGGCAACACGATTTCGTTCTCGTTGGGATGACGATAAACAGTTCAACAAAGATGATCAGCCGGTGCTTGATCCAAGCTGGTATGCCGCCCGCGCTTATTGTTTGTGGCTCTCATTGCTGGAGAGTGATGGCGAGCTTCCCAACCTTTATCGCCTGCCCACAGAAAAAGAGTGGGAGTATGCGGCAGGTGGGAAAGAGAGCAGAAAGTACCCCTGGGGTGATCAAAAGCCCTCCCCAACATGTGCCAACTATAACAACAATGAGGGATCGACTACACCGACAGGTCGTTATCCGGAAGGCGCTACACCCGAAGGGTTGCATGATATGGCCGGCAACGTGTGGGAGTGGACGGAGGACTTTTATGATAAAGACGAAGATGTTCGTGCAATTCGAGGCGGAGCGTATTATAGCAGTAGAGCTGATGCTCTGCGCTGCTCCTCCCGGGACGTCCTCAATCCGAGGGGCTTCAGCGGCGGCATTGTGGGTTTTCGAGTGATTCGTTCCAGTCATTCTTCTCTTCCTGTAAATCTGATCCTCTGATATCTGGAACTCTGAAAAAGAAAACTCACTCGACAAGACAGAACTTGCATGGAGAGGCTGGAAATTTTTTTTTGCTGATTCGCTCAGTTGGTGCTTTTCAATTTTCAATCGTCAATTGAAAGAAT
>CAINOO010000127.1 GCA_903851535.1 uncultured Chlorobiaceae bacterium
CTGAATCTTCTCTTTCAAATCATTCCCCGGGGGGACAGAGGCTTCCCCGGGACAGGCAAACTTTTTGTGCAAGGGAGAAAAAGAGAGCTGCACAAACGCAGAGCGGAAGCGAACGACCCTTGCGCAAAAGAGGCAAACTGTACTATCCTTGCCGGTACCCCATCGGGGTTGATCTCCTTTGAATCCGCGAAGCGGGTATGACAGCAGTTCTTGCCCGGTTGAGCCAGAAGCTCTTGTCATGAAAGGGCAGGGGAGTGCTCTATTGAGTCGCTTCCCGTTGCGTGAATGTGTGCGCATGGCGGCACCACAGGAGAGAACGCAAGAGCCATTGATGGCGGTAAGCTCATCCGGGCCTCTTTTTGGCCTTCAGGCTGGCGTCAATGGCCTGAGAGGCCAAAGGGGTTTCCGTTTTACTGCGGCAGGACGGCTACTCGCTGTCGTGCCGTTTGTCAGCAAGAAGCATGAACGGTACCCCGTCCTTGCTCTCTTAGCACTCTTCATCCGTGCTGGCATCTCTTTTTGCTCTTTTCGGCATGCAAAAAACATGACAGGACGGGCTTGTCGCTGTGATTGCTGTGATTGCTGTGATAGCACAAGCTGTGGCGTGCTGGTTGCTTTTTGCCCCTCGCAAGCAGCATGACACAGCTTGTAGCGCTCTTCATGCGTCTTGTCGGTACTCCGATCATGGCGCTTTGTCATTGAGCCAGAGCAAGGATTTTTTGATAGCGGAGTCTACGTGCGTTTTTTGCGTAGCCGTAGCGGTCAAAAAACCTTTGCGGCGGCATCGTTCTTTCCCCATTTTGCGTGATACCGGGCCGGAAGCGAACCGTGCCGTAGCGGCAGTGCAGAGTGGCGCATCCCGGGCTGATATCATGGCGCCAATTGCGTAGAGCGGAGGTGACGGGGCATCTGAAGGCACAGAGCGCAAGCTTGATTTCCATTTTGGAGGCCAGTATGGCGCTCATGTACCGATGTGCGCCATACTGACTGGCAGTTCAGCCCGTGAACTCGCCAAGAGCGAAGTCGGTACCCCACTTTCGCGACTGCCGGGGATTTCAGTCGGTTTGTTCCGGATCCTCTGACCAGGAGGGGAGTCGAACAGGATGTTTTTTGGGGGCACATTTTTTCTATCCGAACATCTTTATTCCCAGTACGGCGCAAAAGCTCTTCCGCTTTTAGCCGTGCCGGGAATGATAAAGGGTGCATGACGAGCGTGCTCAAACGCCTGTTTCCTGCCCTCTGCTTTTCATCAGCCCTCTTCAGAAAAAAGGATCCCGTGGAGCGCAGGCTGTTTTGCCCTTACTCCACGGTACCTGTCACTCAAGAGAACCCCCGGATTAACCGGGGTCATCGTTCTGGTAATGAAGGATATAATCTGCGGCCTTCTGAGCCCGTGAACTGACCTGAATGATGAGTTTCGGGTCGGCTTTCATTTTCTTGAGCCAGCCCTGGAGATAAGCTGCTGAGCTCGTGATGATTTTCTGCTCGATGCCAGCCACTCCGGAGAGGAACGAAGCGGTCATTTCAGCGAGGAGCTCTTCATTGGAGTACTCATCGGAGCCGAATTTCCAGTTCCTGGTGATGCCCTCCCTGTTCAGGCGAGAGGCGTGTCCTGTGCTATGCGCCAATTCATGGAAAGTGGTTTGGTAAAACTCGGCACATTCCGGAAAACTATGCAGCGCTGGCACTCTCACCTCGTCCCGTGAGGGGATGAAGCAGGCCCTGTTTCCGCCGTAGTTGATCGTTGGCCGGTTCGGCATCTTCCGGATGATTGCCTCAGCCCGTTCAATCGGTGAGTTGTTTTCTACGCCGGTTGAGGGGAGCTCAAGGCCTTCAACACCGTTTACGGGATAGACCTTGTAGTAGCGCATAAACGGGATTGCCTCGGTCTCGCCGTTTTTCTGGTTTTCCCGCTCCAGCATCTTCCAGAAAACGACCGGAAGCCCTTTGCAGCGAATGGTGCCACCCAGCTCTTCAGCCTGTTTTCTGGTGACGAAATATTCGCATTCTGACATGGAGAGCAAGAAGAGGTTGATACCCCGGTAACCCTTTCGCGAGACAAGGTTCTTCGGCAATCCTCCGATCCAGGGCTGACGCCAGGGTGCAACGCCCTTTTCAAG
>CAINOO010000128.1 GCA_903851535.1 uncultured Chlorobiaceae bacterium
CTGAAATCAGCCAGTGATCTGGGTCTCAACTTTATTGGCATCACCCTGTTTTACAAAGAGGGCTACTTCCGTCAGTACCTCAATCACGATGGATGGCAGATGGAAAACTATCCCCTGCAAAATCCGGAAAGCCTGCCGATAGAAAAAGTAACCGATGCTGAAGGCAATGACCTGATCATTTCGGTCAATATAGCACAAAGTGAAGTTTTTGCACAGGCATGGCGCCTCAAGGTTGGCCGCGCCACACTCTATCTGCTCGATACCAATATCGCAGCCAATGAACCCCACTACCGCGACATCTGTTGTCGGGTCTATGGCGGCGACCAGAACATGCGTATCAATCAGGAGATTCTTCTCGGTATCGGCGGCGTCAAGCTTCTCGACAAGCTCGGTGCAGAGCCAGCAGTCTATCACATGAACGAAGGCCATTCAGCATTTCTGACTCTTGAACTTCTTGCCAAAGAGCTCGCCAAAGGAGTTTCGGATACAGATGCAAAGGCAAATGTTCGTTCACGCTGCGTCTTCACCACACACACTCCTGTTCCTGCCGGTCATGACCGCTTCTCGAGAGAGATGATGCACTACACCTTCAACAAGTACCTTTCAGCAATCGGCATGGACTTCGATGACCTGATGAGGCTTGGCTCTGAGGACAAAAACAATATCTATGGACTCTTCACCATGACGGTGCTTGCGCTGAACCTTTCACGCTCGGCAAACGGTGTCTCAAAACTGCACGGAGAGGTTTCACGCGTCATGTGGCAGAACCTCTATACCGGCAAAAGTGTTGATGAGGTGCCGATAGGCCACATCACCAACGGTGTTCATGCCAGCAGTTGGAGCTGTGGCCAGACAGAACAGTTCTGGAAAAAATTTGCCGTCAGCGTCGACGAGATGTCGCTCTCAACCGAAGCCGCAGAAGCTGTTCTGGCAAAAGTGACCGACCGCGAACTCTGGTCGCTCCGCTACAGCCTGAAACGCAACCTTATCGACTTCATTGACCGCTATCTGGCAAACCAGCTTTTTCACCAGCATATCAATTCGTACCAAAACGAATACGATACCGTGAGATCGGCAGAAAACACCTTCTCTCCCGACGTCCTGACCATAGGCTTCGCAAGACGTTTTGCTACCTACAAGCGCGCACCGCTAATTTTCAGGGATCTTGACCGCCTCGACAGAATCATCAATCATGCAACCATGCCGTTGCAGATCGTTTTTGCTGGTAAGGCCCATCCGCATGACGATGCAGGCAAAGACTATATTCGCCAGATTGTTCAGCACTCGCGCCGGCCACAGTTCAGCGGCAAGGTTATTTTTCTTGAAAACTACAACCTCGGTGTAGCAAAACGGATGGTTTCGGGCGTTGACGTTTGGCTGAACACACCGGTAAGACCAATGGAAGCCAGCGGTACCTCTGGCGAAAAAACCGTGCTCCACGGCGGACTGAATTTCAGTGTCCTTGATGGCTGGTGGCCTGAAGCCTATAATGGCGAAAACGGTTTTTCGATTGGAAACGGCGAGTTCTTTGAGAATAATGACGAACAGGACAGTTTCGATGCGGAAAAAATGTACAGTACCCTGGAAAACCAGATCATACCGGCATTTTACAATCGCAACGAAGAGAATATCCCTGTAGAGTGGATCAAAAAGATACGAAATGCCATTGCCACCATCGCACCGGAATACAACACCCACAGAATGGTGCGTGACTATGCAACCAAATACTATCTGAACAGACAAGAACCGTAAGGGCCATTCTGCATCTCCTTTTTACTCCTGATTGGCTACAATAGCCAGTCAGGAGTAAATTTGCCCTCATCCTCTCTCAAGCAACTCCATGAGCTACAACGACATCACCAACACTCCACCCTTTGCGGCACTCTCTCTTGGCCGGGGGCTTGAATTGAAATCACCCGTACTCCTTGCTTCAGGCACCGTCTCCTATGGCGAAGAGCTGAGTCAACTCTGCGACATTTCCAAAATCGGTGGCATCGTCACCAAGGCCATCTCCCTCGAACCAAGAGCGGGCAATCTCCCCCGGCGCATCGCCGAAACACCATCAGGAATGATCAACGCAATCGGACTGGCTAATGTGGGAGTAGCGCGGTTCATTGCTGAAAAAGTACCCTTTCTCCGCCAGCTTGATACGGCCGTCATTGTCAATATTGCCGGACGTTCAATTGATGACTACTGCGAAGTTGTATCACAGCTTGACAAGGTTGAGGGGCTCAGTGCCTACGAAATCAACCTCTCCTGCCCGAACGTCAAGGGAGAGTGCATGATTATGGGGGTGAGCCGGGAGGCCACGTTTGAAATTGTTTCGGAACTGCGCAAGGTGACCAAACGCCACCTCATGATTAAGCTGACGCCGAACGTCACCTCTATCAGTTCCATCGCCCTTGCTGCACAGGAGGCTGGCGCAGACTCCCTCTCGCTCATCAACACGGTGGTCGGCATGGCCATAAATTATAAAACCCGCAGGCCTCTGTTGAAAAATATTACGGGAGGACTTTCCGGCCCGGCAATCAAGCCAATTGCCCTTGCCAAAGTATGGGAGGTATACAATGCCGTTTCTATTCCTATTGTCGGCATGGGGGGTATTGCAGGCTTCGAGGACGCCATGGAGTTCCTTCTTGCAGGCTCAAGCGCCATACAGATTGGCACCATGAACTTTGTCTATCCTGATATCAGTGAAAAGGTGGCCACCGCCATTGAAAACTACTTCTCGGCACCTGGAGCCATCCCCCTCCGGGAATACACCGGAAGTCTTCTTGTCGATTAATCCTGAAAACGAACAATAACCATGCGTATTGGAATTGGAATTGATGTGCATCCCTTTGCAGAAGGTCGGGAACTGGTAATTGGTGGCGTTCATATTCCAGGACATAAGGGTCTCGACGGCCACAGCGATGCCGATGTTCTGCTTCATGCTGTCAGCGACGCACTTCTTGGTGCAGCAGCCCTGGGAGATATTGGATTGCACTTTCCCAACACCAGCCAGGAGTTCAAGGATATCGACAGCATGATCCTGCTCAAACAGGTCAGAAAGCTGCTTGAACAACATGGCTACCAGATCGTCAACATCGATACCATGCTGCTGCTCGAAGAGCCCAAAATAGCTCCCTATATTACCGAAATGCGTAAAAACATTGCACGATGCCTCGGCATTGAAACCGGAGCGGTATCGGTTAAGGCAACCACCAACGAAAAGCTTGGCTACATCGGGCGTGTTGAGGGTGCTGCCGCACATGCCGTCTGCATCATTCGCCAGGCCTAAGCGCCAACTTCACCCCTGAGGATGGTAACCGGCAC
>CAINOO010000129.1 GCA_903851535.1 uncultured Chlorobiaceae bacterium
CCCCGGCGGCAAGCCGGACGGCTGTTGTTTTGCCAACCTGCCGGGCACCGCGTATGACCAGCGGTTTGCGCGTGATCCGGTTATACCATGTTTGTATCTCTTCTACGGCTCGACGGTTAAACATTTTTCCACCCTCCTTGCACCGGTTTTTTAGTCTGTCTGGCAGTAAATCTACCACTTTACTTCATTTTTTGTATTTAAATGTACCATCTTGATACATAATATCATTTTCTTGCGCCAAATAAAATGAGTTCAGGCTTATGTGGACGTAAAAGAGGTTTCCTTTCCGAATGGGTACTCTCTTGCAACACAAGGGTGAATCTGTCGTGAATGTGCTGCCGGTTTGTGCTTCGTGGAAGAAGAGAATAATTCCGTAACTTCCGCTGAAGACTTTTTTGTCGGTATGGATTTTTTTGTTTTGGTAACATGCCATTGACCTCTCGTTTGATGAAAAAAGCGCACGATACTGCACGAATCCTGAGGGTACTTGTTGCCTCGCCATCGGATGTGGCCGAAGAGCGCCAGATGGTTGTTGAGAAAATACTCGACTGGAATGCAAGGCACTCCCAATCGCCGGTAAGGCTTGAAGCGATTTTGTGGGAAACTCACGCAGCTCCGGAAAGCAGGGGTGAGGGAGAGGGGCCCCAGCCGTCCATCAATCGTCATCTTGTTGATCCTTGCGATTTTGCCATCGGTATTTTCTGGACACGCATTGGCACGCCAACGAAGGTTGCGCCCGGCGGAGCGGTTGAGGAGATTGAGCGGATGCTGAAAGCCAGGAAGCCGGTCATGCTCTATTTTTCCGACGCTCCGGTGCCACGTGCTAACAGGGATTATGAGCAGATGGCACAGGTGGATAAGTTCAGGGCATCCATGCAGCTTGACGGGTTGGTGTGGAACTATAACAGCCCGCTGGAACTGGGTGGGCTGCTTGTGAGCCATCTTGATTTCAATATCTCCCGGTGGTTTCCTTTCGGGAGTGGAGGGGGAGACTTTGAGGGCGTATTGCAGCTCAATATGTTGTGCCGCTACCAGTCGGCGTTGAAAGAGGAGCTGGGATATATCCGTATGCTTGGTTTGCCGGGGGTTGAAAGTGTCAAGGTCAACCTTGATGATGAGACCTTTGTGCCGTTACGTCTTTCTGACCGGCAGGATCTGCTGCATGACCGGGGGGGAAGGGAGTTTGCGTCGTGCCATGATGGAGGCGAGCACATTCTCTATCCCGACGGGATTATGCAGCGCGCCTTCCATGACCGTCGCCGTCGCAGGATGCTGCTTGTTATTGGCGACCCCGGCGCAGGAAAGACAACGCTGCTCAAATATTATGCCCTCTGTGCGCTTGACCTGGAGCGCTCCCGTCGTCTCGGCTTTTCCGGGCCGGTCAACGTCTTCTATCTGCCGCTGCGTGAACTTCGGCGGCATGAAAGTGGTCACTACCACTCCCTGCCCGAAAATCTTGCGCTCCGCTCGAAGCGGGACCAGTTGCCCTTCACTGCAGAGCAGTTCGACCAATGGTTGCAAAGCGGCACCGCTCTGGTGTTGCTTGATGGCCTTGATGAAATCAGCACGGTCGAGGAGCGAAAAGAGGCGTGCCGCTGGATTGACGCTGCATGGACAAGTTTTTCATCACTCTATTTTGTGGTGACATCACGCTCAACCGGGTATCGCCAGGAGGAGGGGGTTGAGCTTGCGGCTGATTTTGAGCGGGCCGATGTGCAGGACTTTACGGTTCAGCAGCAGGAGCAGTTTTTATCGAACTGGTTTGTCGCGGCCTTTCTTAAAGAGCCCTGCGAGCCGGGAGCTGATGAAACAAGCTGGCTGGCACAACAAAAAGCAAAGGCCGAAGAGCGAACCAGTACTATCGTCACACACCTGAAAGAGGAGAAGAACAAGGGGCTGCGCCAACTGGCGGCCATTCCCATGATTTTGCAGATTATGGCCATTCTCTGGAAAGAGCGTGACTATATGCCCGAAAGCCGGGTGAAGCTCTATGAGGCGGCAATTGATTATCTGCTCGAATTCCGCGACAAGCGCCGGGGCATCACTCCGCTGCTCTCGGCGGTGCGTGCCCGTAAAGTGCTGGGGCCGGTTTCGCTCTGGATGCAGGAGGTGCTTAAAAGAGATGAGGCAGGGAAGGAGGCAATGCAGGCCATTATGCAGGAGCGGCTCGACATGCTCGATACTCCTCCCCCGGTCGATACCTTTTGCACCTTTATGGTTGAACGGGCAGGCTTGCTGGTGGAGTACGGCGGTGGCAAAGCCTATCTCTTTCGCCATAAATCGTTGCGCGAATATCTGGCTGGCGTCCAGCTTGCCAGAAAGGTGAACAAGGAGCGCGACGCTCTCGACACCCTCATTGCCGGTTTTGGCGATGACTGGTGGGAAGAGCCGATAAAATTCTTTATTGCCCAGGAAGATGAGGAGATCTTTGACCTTTTCATGGAAAAGCTGTTCGACTCACCGCAAAGTGACGAGTGGACGCCAAAAAAGCTCCTGTTGCTGCAAACCATCATCGAGGAGGCACCGGAGAAAAAGGTTGACGCCTTGTGCCGAAAACTGCTTGACCCTGTCACCAGCGCTGCTCGTCAGCGGGCAATTTTGGGCTGCCTCCAGGCGATCAATAAACCGGTTGCCCTCAAAAGGCTGGAGCAGTTCAGGGAGGAGAAGCTTGCCGCTAACAGGGAGGTTGCCGGTCGTGCTGAAGAGGTGATTCTTGCCCTCGGTGGTCAGGCGCTTGCGTTCGTAGCGGAAGTTGCTGGAAGTGGC
>CAINOO010000130.1 GCA_903851535.1 uncultured Chlorobiaceae bacterium
CGAACCGGAAAACAACATACCACGACCGAAATTTTCGATCATGTATTATGTGGTCGTCATTGTTCTTCTCATAGGAGTGCAGCTTGCCTTTTTCTGGTCAGGCTCAACACGGGAGATTGCGTACAGCGACTTCCGCAAATTCATTGCTGAAAACAAGATCGAGTCTGTAAAAATAGCGTCGGAAAAAATATACATCAAGCTCAAGCCGGGCGTTCAAAACAGCACAGCCGTCAAGGAACAGCAGAAGGAGGGCCCTGGCAACTTCCTGCCACAGTCACCATCAAAACAGGATGAAATTGTTGTCAATCCCGTGCGCGACGACACGCTTATCGAACTGCTGGAAAGTAAAGGGATAAAATATCAGGGCATGGCGAGCAACACCTGGATCAGTGAACTGATTCAGTGGATACTCCCTTTTGCCCTGCTTATCGGCATTTACTTCTTTGTCTTCCGGCGAATGGGCGGACCGGGATCGCAGTTCATGAATATCGGAAAGAACAAGGCCGCACTCTATGAAAACCTTGATGAACATACCCGTATCACCTTCAAGGATGTTGCTGGCCTCGACGAGGCAAAGGCTGAGGTTATGGAGGTCGTCGATTTCCTTAAAGATCCAAAAAAATATACGACACTTGGAGGCAAGCTGCCCAAAGGAGTGCTGCTTGTAGGCCCTCCGGGTACCGGTAAAACCCTTCTCGCAAAAGCAGTTGCCGGTGAAGCTGATGTACCGTTTTTCAGTATCAGCGGTTCGGACTTTGTGGAGATGTTTGTCGGCGTGGGAGCTGCAAGGGTACGCGACCTGTTCAAACAGGCCAAGGAAAAAGCACCATGTATTATCTTCATCGATGAAATTGATGCTGTAGGCCGCAGCAGGGGAAAGGGTGCCATGATGGGCGCCAATGACGAGCGTGAAAACACCCTCAACCAGTTACTTGTCGAAATGGATGGATTCGCAACCGACAAGGGCGTCATTCTTATGGCCGCCACAAACCGCCCTGACGTGCTTGATTCAGCCCTGCTCCGGCCAGGCCGTTTTGACCGCCAGATCATGGTTGACAAGCCTGACCTTAAAGGACGGATTGATATTTTCAAGGTACACACCAAGTCACTCTCCCTTTCGGAGGATGTCAACCTGAAAACCCTTGCATCTCAGACACCAGGATTTGCAGGTGCTGAAATTGCCAATACAGCCAACGAAGCGGCCCTGCTTGCCTCACGCCGCAACAAGTTGAGCATCGAAATGAAAGACTTTGAAGATGCCATAGAGCGCTGTATTGCAGGGCTTGAAAAAAAGAACAAGGTCATCAACCCGCGTGAAAAGCAGATTGTTGCCTACCATGAAGCGGGCCATGCCATTGTAAGCTGGATGATGCCTGAAAACGACCCTGTACAGAAAATTTCCATCGTTCCAAGAGGAATGAGCGCGCTCGGCTATACCATGAACATACCGCTCGAAGATCGCTATCTCATGACAAAAACCGAACTGCTTGCCCGTATCTGCGGCCTTCTTGGCGGTCGTATCGCCGAGCAGATCATTTTCAATGAAATCTCAACCGGTGCACAAAATGACCTTGAAAAGGTGACCAGCATAGCCTATAACATGGTCATGGTCTACGGCATGAGCGAAAAACTCGGCAACCTATCCTTCTTCGAAAGCAATAATCCCTATTACGGCAGCCCTGGTATCGACAAAAAGTACAGTGAAGAGACCGCCCGTCTTATCGACCGGGAGGTGATGGCTATCGTGGAAAATTCTCGCCTCCACGTCATAAATCTCCTGACCCTGCACCGCGAAAAGCTCGAAAAGCTTGCCAGCGAACTACTCTTGAAAGAGATGCTTCAATACTCGCAGATTGAGGAGATTCTTGGAAAACGCGCTGAAGGGCTCTTTCCCGTTCAGCCTGAAGAAGAGGAGTACTCCACCGAAAATGAAGAATCTACCTCTCAAAAAAACAACGATCAGTTAACCCGGCATGAACAGGAAGAGCTTGAGAGGGCCGTTGCAAAACTCAGAGTGGAGAGAAACATGCCGGAGAACTGAAAAGAAAAACGGGAACACGCCAAAAAGGCAGGGAGTACCTGCCTTTTTGGTTGAGAGTAATAATCTGAAGATGTGGGTCCCGAGGGATTCGAACCCCCGACCTACTGGGTGTAAACCAGCCGCTCTAACCAACTGAGCTAGGAACCCGAATCAATTGTCTGCAATTATAACACAATTTCCCTGGAATACAAAAAGAAAAAGCAGTATCAAAGGAGCCGTCAAGATCGCGTATTTGTATGCCTTCTCGAAAAAGCATAACTTCAGGCCAGTCATTCACACGCAAACAGAACAACCTTTTTTGTCACGCTTATGCGATCACTCTCCATTCTCGGCTCTACAGGCTCAATCGGGCTCAGTACCCTTGATGTCGTAAGGCAGCACCCGGGAAAATTTTCCATCTCAGGCCTGGCCGCGGGCAAGGATGTTGTTACGCTTGCAGAGCAGATCAGGGAGTTTCAGCCCACTGCCGTCTCCGTCATGGATGCCGTGACTGCCCTCAAACTGAGGGCACTGCTCGGCGACTGCAAACCGGAGATCCTCTATGGCATTGAAGGTGCCGTAGCTGTTGCCACCGTCGAAGAGGCTGATATGGTTGTTTCTGCCATTGTCGGTGCCGCTGGCCTCATACCGACCGTCAGTGCAATAAAGGCTGGAAAGCATATCGCCCTGGCCAACAAGGAGACCCTTGTCGTTGCAGGAGAGCTTGTCTCTGATCTGGTAAAAAAACACAAGGTCGAACTTCTTCCGGTCGACAGCGAACACTCGGCAATCTTCCAGTCACTTCAGGGCCACCGAAAAGAGGATGTCGTGCGCATCATTCTGACCGCATCAGGTGGCCCGTTCCGCAACACCTCGGCTGAAGAGCTGAAACAGGTCGGTCTCCAGCAGGCACTGAAACACCCCCAATGGACGATGGGAGCAAAAATCACCATCGACTCCGCTACCATGATGAACAAAGGCCTTGAAGTGATCGAAGCGCACTGGCTCTTTGCCATGCCCGTCGAAAAGATTGGCGTCGTAGTGCATCCCCAGAGCATCATTCACTCCATGGTCGAATATATTGACGGCTGCGTCATGGCTCAGCTTGGTGCCCCCGACATGCGGGCCCCCATTGCATACGCCCTCTCCTGGCCCGAGCGATGCGAAAGCGGCATCAAAAGGCTTGATCTCACAAAAATCGGAACGCTCACCTTTGAGGAGCCCGATATGGAGCGCTTCCCGGCTCTCCGCCTCGCTTTTGAGGCCCTCAAAGCAGGCAGAACATACCCGGCAATACTCAACGCAGCAAACGAAGTTGCCGTAGCAGCTTTCCTCGACCAAAAAATCCGTTTTACCGAGATTGCCGAAACAGTCGATAAAACCATGCAGGCTCACAAGGCATATACGCCTGTTGAACTGGACGACTATCTTCAGGCCGACCAATGGGCCCGCGAAACGGCACTGAAACTTATTGCATAAACTTCATTTTTCTACCGAACACAAAGGAACGTTATGGATTTTTTGAGCTCAATATTCTTTTTCATTGTTGCCATCTTTATTCTGGTCACAGCACATGAACTTGGCCATTTTCTGACTGCGAAACTATTCGGCATGAGGGTTGACAAATTTTATATCGGATTTGACTTTTTTGAGAAACGACTCTGGAAAAAGAAGATCGGTGAAACCGAATACGGTGTAGGCCTCTTTCCTCTTGGCGGCTATGTCAAAATTGCCGGCATGGTCGACGAAAGCCTCGACACCAACTTTCAGAACTCTGAACCACAGTCATGGGAATTCCGGGCAAAGCCGGTCTGGCAACGGCTGATTGTACTTGCTGGCGGAGTTTCGATGAACCTTCTTCTTGCTGCCGCGATCTTTATCGGTATAACCCTTGTACTCGGAGAAGCCCGGACAAGCCTCAATACTCCCGCCTTTGTGGAAAAGGCCTCCGTATTTGAAGCTATGGGCATGAAAACTGGCGACATAATTCAACTTGCAAACGGCAAAACGGTTGCAAGCTGGGAAGATGCACTTGATCCAGAACTCCTCATTGGCCAATCGCTCAACTACACCATTCTGCGCGAAGGAAAGAGCATCACCGTGACGGCCCCTGCAAACATCCTCTCAAAAATAAACGAAACGCAGAATCTCGGTATACGACCAATCGTACCACCTCTTATCAACGAAGCTATGGAAAACATGCCCGCCCGCAAAGCAGGCATACAACCGGGCGGACTCATTACAGCAATCAACGGCCAGGCGGTCTCTGACTGGACGGAAGTTGTCGGGATCATCTCTGCACATGCCGACAAACCCATAACGATTACCTGGCAATACCTTGTACCTGTTCAGGGCCGCACCATAACTCCTCAATTACTCCGCTCCGAGGGGAAAAAATATTTCGCCACCGTCGTACCCAACGCATCGGGAAAAATCGGTATCTCGCTGAAAACAACCCCTGCAACAGGGCGAAAAAAAGTCACTCTCGGCGGCTCAATCGTTAGCGGCATCAACCAGACCTGGAAGATGAGCACCATGACCGTTCAGGGATTTACAAAAATCTTCACCGGAAAAGAGGACTTCCGCAAGTCGGTCGGCGGACCAATCAAGATTGCCAAAATTGCAAGCCAGAGCGCCGAGCAGGGCCCGGTCAGCTTCCTCTATTTTCTGGCTATGCTTTCCATCTCTCTGGCGATCATCAATATCCTGCCGGTACCGGCTCTTGACGGCGGACAATTCGTGTTGAATGCTTTTGAAGGAATCATCCGCCGTGAGATCCCTTTTGCAATCAAGATGCGTATTCAGCAAATCGGCATGGCACTGCTTCTGGCACTTTTCGCCTACATCCTTCTCAACGATATTTTTAACTTCTGAGGCTGACGCCCCCTATCAATGCTCGATAAACTACGATCCATAAAAGAAAAACATCTTGATCTGGAACAGTTGCTCGCTGATCCCCATGCAGCAACTGATCAGGCCCGATACAGAAAACTGAACAAGGAATACAGTGACCTCAAAGAGATTGTTCAAGCCTACGACCTCTACGACGCAACAAAAACCGAACTCGATGAGTCGCGCCAGTTACTGAAAAGCGAGAACGATCCCGAGATGAAAGAGCTTATACAGGCTGAAATCGGCGAACTGCAAAAAAAGCTGCCGGAACTTGAGCAGCAGCTCAAAATACTGCTTCTACCGAAAGATGAAGCCGATTCACGCAATGTCATTATTGAAATTCGGGCTGGTACCGGAGGAGAGGAGGCTGCGCTTTTTGCCGCCGACCTGACAAGAATGTATCAGCGATATGCAGAACATCAGGGATGGCAATGCGAAACCCTGCACTTCAACGAAAGTTCAGTACCGGGCGGCTTCCGCGAAATTACCCTTGGAGTCAGCGGTCATGATGTCTACGGTACCATGAAATATGAAAGCGGCGTTCACCGCGTACAGCGCGTCCCCGATACCGAAACGCAGGGACGTATCCACACCTCAGCCGTAAGCGTGGCGGTACTGCCTGAAGCCGAGGAGGTCGATGTCGAGATTCGCCGCGAAGATCTGCGATTCGACACCTACCGAAGCGGCGGAAAAGGGGGCCAGAATGTCAACAAGGTGGAGACCGCCGTCAGAATCACCCATATACCGACCGGGATTGTCTCTGCCTGCCAGGAGCAGCGCTCACAGCTCCAGAACAAGGAGCGGGCCATGCAGATGCTTCGCACAAAACTGTACGACATTCAGCTCGCCGAGCAGCAACAGCAACGGGCCGATCTGCGCCGTTCGATGGTCACAACAGGAGACCGAAGCGCAAAAATTCGTACCTACAACTACCCGCAGTCACGCGTAACGGACCACCGTATAGGCTTTACCAGCCACGCCCTTCCCCAAATCCTGCAAGGTGACCTGCAGGATATTATCAATGCCCTCAAAATGCATGATCAGGCCGAGCGGCTGCAGGCAGAACTCGTATAATCACCATACCGAGGAAGAATCCTGCCATTTCAAAAAGAGAGTTTGTCACAAATTCTCCCTATATTTTTTATGATCATGGCTCAGGACGGTTTGCGGCACACCGCCGGAAATGGAACGTTAGGAACAGACAATCACACAGAAGGAGACTGGGATGGAAATGGATGCGACTGGAGTAAGCAAAGGCGACTGGATCTTTCACGGAGAGTTTGAGCAAACGACAGCCTATCTGTCTGACCATAAAAGAATATTGGGTTTCAACCCTTTTTGCCACAGCGTCGAACTCACCGACACAGCAAATGTCTACAAGTGGCTTTTTCGTGTTACCGATCCGCAGAACAACCCATTCGATGTTATTTTTTTTGTCGAACAAAGCGAAGAACTCCTTGTAGAACTGCCGGAACACATTACATGCACCGACCCTGAAGAGCTTTCCGACGAGACCATCAGGCTTTACACCGTAGGCAAAAAAATACACTGGCAACACTACCCGGTACCCTCGAAAATTGAGGATCCCGCACGATATCTCTTTGAAGGGAAAGCTTTTGCTGACATGCATCTCCATCCCGTAAAAGAAAACAAAACCAGAGTTCAATTCGATCTAAAAATTGATGTCCGCTTTATTCTCTACCCTGCATTCAGGATTGTCCCCGAAAAAATTCTTCACGCCATGACCAATGCGGGCATGTCGATGATTATGCAGACCGCAACCAACAAAATGTTTCACTCCATAACCAAAGACTTCAACAAAATCCAGCGTGCAGAAACAAGTTGAAAAAGTCAGTGTACCGGACTACCGGGTTTAATCGGCAATGAAAGCGTAAAAACGGTTTCTTTCTCATTTGGACAATCAACAGAGAGTGTCCCGCCATGTTTGTTGACAATAATATCGTAAGAGATGCTCAACCCAAGCCCGGTTCCCTTTCCCGGATCTTTTGTTGTAAAAAACGGATCAAAGATACGGTTTCTGATTTCGACAGGAATACCAGTACCATCATCCGCAACCGAACAGTAAACACTGCCGCCGTCAAGCCAGGTATGAATGGTGATTTTACCGTGTGAGCGGTTCTCTTTGGACGCTATGGCATGGGCACTGTTGATAATAAGGTTGAGAAAAACCTGATTGATCTGCTCGGGATTGCAGGTTATGGGAGGTAGCTCTTCAAGAATCGTCTCAACATCCGCATAATTATTGTATTCGTATCGAGAAAGAACAAGCGCATCACGGATACCGTTATTAATGTCGAACAGAACCCGTTCATCAATAGTGTGACGAAACGAGAAGTTCCTCATGCTTGAAATGATTGCCGTTATTCTCTCAAAGCCACGCTGTGACTCGATAAAAATATCAGATATATCCGTAAACAGCGTGTCGATGGCCAACTCCCTCTCCATCTTGTGCATGGTCTGCAGCTCCATGGCAGAGCACCCTCCCTGCTCAAATTTTTTGATAATATCACTATACTCCTTCAGCATCTTCTCAAAGTCGGAGACAGCATCCTTGAGTGTTGTAAAATTGATCTTGACAAAATTGATAGGATTGTTCAGTTCATGGGCGATTCCAGCGGCAAGCAGGCCAATTGATGCAAGTTTTTCATGCAAAATCATCTGCTGATGAGTTTTTTCAAGCTTTTTTGTCCTCTCCTCAATACGCTCCTCAAGCGTCTGATTCAACAGATGCAGTTTTTCCTCAACTTGTTTGCGTTCCGTAATGTCAAGCACAATACCCCGGATGCCGACAGGGGCTCCATCGCGGATAATGCGCGTAGTATAGACCAGCATCGGAAAACGGGTACCATCTTTTCTGTGTCCAACATATTCATGATTGTCAAACGGAATATTTTTCACTCGATACTCCATATTCTGCCTGACCCGCTCATGCTCTTCAGGAGCAAAAAGCGTCATACTGTGAACTCCATTATGAAAATCCTCATGGGAATAGCCGAAGGTTTCAAAGCCCATACGGTTGGTATAGGTAATCCAGCCCTTGAGGTCAATTTCAAAAACAGTTTGCGGCAAAAGATCGGCAAGCTCCTGAAAACGACGTTCACTTTCTGCAAGTGCCTCATGCTCCTTTTTCCGCAATGAAATATCCTGCTTGACGCTGACAAAATGGGTAATCGACCAGGTGGGATCGATGATCGGGATGATGACGGCATACTCCCAGTAGAGTTCTCCATTTTTTTTCTTGTTATGAAATTCACCATGCCAGTTCTTTCCACTGGTGATCGTCTCCCAGAGTTCCTTATAAAAACTCTCAGACTGATCTCCGGATTTCAGTATTCTCGGGTTTTGACCGACAACTTCTTTCAAAGAGTAACCGGTCGTTCGGCAAAATGCATTGTTGACAAATTCAATATTTCCCTCTTTATCGGTAATAACAATGGTTATCGGACTATTGGTAATCACGACAGAGAACAGGCTTGCCTGCTGGCGACGCTCCGACTCTATAATTGCTTTTTTTATCGTGATTTCAAGCCTCGCATTATTGATCGGATGTATCAGATAATCAAATGCTCCCATTCTAAACACATCAGCCTCATCCTTCTCTGACATTGCAGAGGAGATCACGATGACCGGGAGATCGGATAAATGATCATGGACGTACGAGAGAATCTCAAGACTTTTTTCCCCTGATATGTTGATCTCAAGAAACAGTACATCAATCTTTTGGCTCTTCAACAATTCGAGAGCACTATCCACCGTATCAGCCGTCACGACATCGTAGCCCAGTTTTTTGATAACCAGTGATACTGAAGTACTTACCGGCACACGACGATCAACGACAAGGAGCGTCACCTTTTTTACAGCAGAAAACATAATTCAAGCGCTTACGGTTTTAAGACAAAGAGGTTATCGTAACTCTCCGATAATGAAATTTGAGCCGACCCGGGGAGTGTTGGACAGAAAGAGACCTTGCTTTAGATAGTAAATATTTTTTTGCTCCCTATTATACATATTATGTTGTGTTTTTCATGCCACGGCATCTATAAAAGATACACTTTGGCAACATAATCAGCGCTGTGTCAGCAAAAAAACGTTGTGATAACACAACCGCAAAAGGAGAACGACAAGATTGATGATCGCCTGTAATTCAAGACCGCGAGCATCTCCACAAGCATCGCGACGATCACTCTTGATATGCCCGAACGATATAATACGAAATAATCAACACCAAAGAACGGTTACCGATACTATTGGAAAGAAAAAGAGCAACAACATTTCTGCATTGGGGCCTCAACAGGAACAAACGTATCAGACAGATGTGAAACAACAATTTTCGGGACGCAGATAGCAAAAAAGTCATGACAAAGCCACAGACATGACTCTCTCAAACCGTCAACATTTTCCGGGCCTCGGTCATGAGAATAACGGGGGATCTACCAAAAAATGCGAAATAGTGCAGTCATTATCCTTATCTTTGTCTGTAAAATACATAACAAAAAGAGAACATCTGGCCTTTCAGGCCTCATGGCAAACAGAGAAAAACCATCACACCGTTATCGAGGCCTCGGGGAAGCTTTGTGAGTTAAATAAATAGCCGAAAACAGTCAACCAAACTTGATACATAATGAGAACAATCGTCTTTACTGGAAAGGGCGGCGTCGGCAAAACCTCCATTGCTGCGGCCACTGCTGTCAAAGCTGCATCCCTTGGCTTTAAAACCCTTGTCATTTCCACCGACCCCGCACACAGTCTCGGGGACTCCTTCGACCTGGAACTTGGACCTTCACCCATCAAGATTGCCGATAACCTCTACGGCCAAGAGGTCAGCGTCTACGGCGACCTGACCCTGAACTGGGAAATCGTCCGTGCGCACTTTGCTCACATCATGGAGGTTCAGGGAATCAAGGGGATCTATGTTGAGGAGATGGGCGTTCTTCCCGGCATGGAAGAGCTCTTTTCGCTCTCCTACATCAAACGATACAACGAATCCGGTGAATACGACCTTCTCATTGTCGACTGCGCCCCGACTGGCGAAACCCTCAGGCTGCTCTCCCTCCCGGAAACCTTCGGATGGATGCTGAAGATGATAAGAACCCTTGAGAAATATGTAGTCAAGCCGGTCATACGCCCCCTCTCAAAAAAGGTGGGCCGCCTCCACGATCTGGTACCCGAAACCGAGGTCTATGACCAGATAGAGCATCTCTTCTCATCGGTTGACGGTATTATCGACCTTCTGTCGGATGGAACAAAAACAACCGTACGACTTGTCATGAACCCCGAAAAAATGGTGATCAAAGAGTCGATGCGAGCACTCACCTACCTTAACCTGTACGGCATCACCGTTGACCAGGTGGTCATCAACCGGGTCTTCATTGATGAAATTGACGGCGAATACATGAGTGAATGGAAAACTATCCAGCACAAATATATTGAGCAGATTGAGCACTCTTTCGCACCTATCCCGATCACGAAGGTGCCCCTCTTCCGCCGCGAAGTACTTGGGCTTGAGATGCTCAAAACCGTGGGAGAAGTGGTCTACGGAGATAAAAACCCGCTTGACATTTTTTATCAGGAAGAGCATACCTCCATTACAAAAATCAGTGAGGGGCACTATATCATGAAACTGCGGCTCCCCTTCGCCTTCGACAACAAGATGGAGACCAATGTTCTGCAACTTGGAGACTCACTGACCCTGAGAATCGGCAACTACCAGAAAGGGGTCATTCTGCCGCTTTTTCTGGCTGGAATGCGCGTTTCTGAAGCCATCTATGAAGATCAGTGGCTGAAGATTGTGTTCAGGAAAAAAGAGGCCGCGATCTCACCAGGATGATGCGCAAATATCTTGCTGGCTGATTGTCTGCACCATCTTTCGCGGGGCACCGCAGCTCAAGCCGAATGGAAACACCTTTGCATTTACTCTGGCAGGATGGCTTACTACCACTGAGACAGATTTCGACTCAATTATGCGAATTTTTTTTCGAAAAGCTTATGAGTTCTTATGCTGAAATTTATGTATAATGGGGATCAAACGTACTTTTCGAGGACAAAAAAACACAACGAAAATGAGTACTCTTTCAAGGACAGAGAATCGTGTTTTAACATTTCAGGCGCGAGAAGCGCTGAAAGGAAAATGGGGCTCAGGGGTTGGGGCCGCCGCTGTTTACCTGGTGCTCCTATTCGCGTTGCAATTCTTGTCTATCGTTATTGGTATTGGTATAGCAGGCTCATCGTCAACTGGCGAATCGCTCAAATTATCGACCGATATTAAGCGCTTCACAAGAACTGATTCCGTAATAAACAAAGGGCAGACATCAAGGAATCAGGCTTGGATGACTGGAGATTACGGAGCTACTTGTTATTGACCGCTTATCAACATACTCTTTTCCATTCTCATTGGTGGACCAGTAGCCGCAGGTTTAGCAATTTTTGCCTTATCTCTTTCAAGAAGGCAAGATGCAAGAATATCACAATTATTCAGTGGCTTTAGTATCTATGGACTTTGCGTTAGCGCGGCCATGCTTCAATTCATATTTGTCTTCCTCTGGTCATTACTTCTTATCATTCCTGGTATTATCGCAACATTGTCATATTCGATGACCTACTTCATTATTGCTGACAATAATTCCATTACGGCATTAGAGGCTATAACAAAGAGCAAAGAGATGATGCGTGGAAATAAATGGAAGTTTTTCTGCCTTGGTCTACGTTTTTTAGGCTGGAGTTTATTGTGCGTCGTCACTCTTGGCATAGGCTTTCTATGGCTTACTCCTTATATGTCAGTTAGTTCTGCACAATTCTATGACGACCTTAAAGAAAATAATTCAGCGACTCTTGCTACACAAATAACAGGATAACCGCAGCAATGGGCATCCCCTTTTAACCAGGATCTCTGGATAGAGTCGATGTCGGCTTACATCAATCAAATGGCTTCAAACGGATTTCATTGGCTTCAAAGAAAATAATTTCTCATCTTGGAGGACAACTTTTCAATGAGTGTACAATGAAACAACTTTTACTGGGTGCCGAAGCCATCGCTCTTGGAGCCCTTGACGCAGGGATATCGGGTGTCTACGCCTATCCCGGAACCCCTTCGACTGAAATCACCGAATACATCCAGAAACACAAGGGTGCTCGGGAGGTGCCGATTCGCTCTGCCTGGTCAGCCAATGAAAAAACAGCCTATGAGGCGGCTCTCGGCATGTCCTACGCCGGAAAACGGGCGTTGGTCTGCATGAAGCATGTCGGACTGAACGTGGCGGCTGATGCTTTCATCAACTCAGCCATTACCGGGGTAAACGGAGGACTGGTCGTTGCCGTGGCGGACGACCCCTCAATGCACTCATCACAAAACGAGCAGGACAGCCGGGTATACGGCAAATTTGCCATGGTGCCAGTCGTTGAGCCCGCTTCGCAGCAGGAGCTCTATGATGCTTCACGCTATGCGTTCGACCTGTCGGAATCGGTACAGCTTCCGGTGCTGCTCCGGCTCACCACAAGGCTTGCGCATTCACGCGCGGGAGTGACCTGCACTGCAACACGCCTCCAGAATCCGCTCAATTCCCTCTATGCCCCGGAACGCTTTGTGCTGATGCCTCATAATGCCCGCCGTCAGTATAACAACCTCCTCGTTATGCAGCCCCGGCTTGAAGAACTTTCGGAGCAGTCGTCACTGAACCGCCTCGTGCCCGGCAAGGGAAATATGGGCGTGCTCGCTTTTGGTATTGCCTTCAACTATGTGATGGAAGTTCGGCAAGCCTGCGGCCTCGACTTCCCCATCCTCAAAATCGGTCACTACCCCCTTCCCAAAAAGCAGATTGATGCGCTCTTCAACACCTGCGAGACCATCCTTGTTGCCGAAGAGGGCTACCCGGTTTACGAAGAGCTGCTGAGAGGATATTTTGGCCTCCAGAATGGGAAACAGATCAAGGGACGCCTCGACGGAACACTTCCCCGTGCCGGAGAACTCAATGCCGACAGCATCGCTCTTGCGCTCGGTATAACAAAAAAGGAGGTGTTGGCCATTCCATCCATAATGGTCAACCGCCCACCCGAACTCTGCAAAGGGTGCGGCCACCGCGACCTCTACGAAGCACTCAACACCGTCATGAGCTCATGCAAGGAGCAGCACGTCTTTTCCGACATCGGCTGCTACACCCTCGGGGCGCTTGCACCCTACAACGCCATTCACACCTGCGTCGATATGGGCGCATCAATCACCATGGCCAAGGGAGCTGCAGATGCCGGACTCCGACCTGCGGTCGCGGTCATCGGCGACTCAACCTTCACGCACTCCGGCATGACCGGCCTGCTCGATGCCATCAACGACCATTCCCCTCTGACCGTTATCATTGCCGACAACGATACCACAGCCATGACCGGCGGCCAGAACTCTTCGGCAAATGGCTCAAAACTTCAGGCAATATGCCTCGGTCTTGGTGTTGAGAAGGAGCATCTGAGAACCATCATCCCGCTGAAATCGCATCTTGCGGAAAATATTGACGTACTCCGGGAGGAGATCAATTGGGATGGAGTGTCAGTGGTGATTGCGGTGCGGGAATGTATTGAAACCGCTGCACGGAAAAAACGGAACCCGTCAGCCAACGCTTAACGAAAAATATGCAGATCAACATCATTCTTGCGGGGGTCGGCGGACAGGGAATACTCACTATTGCGGCAGTGATCGACCAGGCTGCACTGCAAAGCGGCCTCATCGTCCGTCAGGCAGAGGTGCACGGCATGAGCCAGCGCGGCGGCGCGGTACAGTCGCACCTCCGAATTGCTGACCAGGAGATCTACTCAGACCTTATTGCAGAAGGCACGGCAAACCTGATCCTCTCGGTGGAACCGCTTGAAGCGCTGCGCTATCTGCCCTTTCTCGCTTCAGACGGCCGGATTGTCACCTCCACAGACCTCTTCATCAACATGGAGGGCTACCCGGCAGTGGAGCATATCCATGCCGAACTGAACCGCACCAACCGACCGGTGCTGGTCAGCGCTGCCGAACTTGCCCGCAAGGCTGGCAGCCCCAGAACATCAAACATGGTCATGCTCGGAGCCGCCTCCCCCTTTACCGGTCTTGCATCCCACGAACTTGAAACCTCAATCGAAAAGCTTTTTTCGGCAAAAGGG
Organism: uncultured Chlorobiaceae bacterium; assembly: GCA_903851535.1. Classification (GTDB taxonomy): domain Bacteria; phylum Bacteroidota; class Chlorobiia; order Chlorobiales; family Chlorobiaceae; genus Chlorobium. Next base: position 14,060 of record CAINOO010000130.1, read on the forward strand.
GATGAAATTGTTGCCATGAACATCCGGGCATTCAGAACAGGAAAAGCATTATCTCAACATCAAGCAACTGCGTCATGATCTGGAACAAACACTATGAGTGCATGGAGCGCGAAGAGCTCCTCAAACTTCAGGGAGAGCGGGTAAGTACAATGGTAAAAAGGGTCTATGACTCCGTCCCATTCTATCGCAACAAGCTGGACGAGATGGGCATCGAACCGGGCGACATCACCACCATCGACGACCTGCAAAAGCTGCCATTCACCACAAAGCAAGATCTGCGCGACAACTACCCCTTCGGCCTCTTTACCGTGCCGCAGTCGGATATTGTCCGCATCCACGCATCCAGTGGCACCACAGGAAAGTCTACCGTCGTCGGCTACACCCATAATGATATTGAGATGTGGAGCGAAGTGGTTGCCCGATCGCTCACCATGGCGGGAGTAGGCAAAACCGACATCATCCAGGTTGCCTACGGCTACGGCCTTTTTACCGGCGGCCTCGGCCTGCACTACGGCGCAGAAAAAGTGGGCGCATCAGTCATTCCCATCTCAGGCGGCAATACAAAAAAACAGCTTCAGCTCATGGAGGACTTTGGCTCCACCGTGATTGCCTGCACCCCCTCCTACGCCGCCTACCTTGGCGAAGCTCTTGTTGAGGAGAAAATCGACCGCCGTAACATCAAGCTTAAAGCCGGTGTTTTCGGTGCAGAACCCTGGACAGAAGAGATGCGCTCTCAAATTCAGCAACTGCTCGGCATCAAGGCTTACGACATTTACGGCCTCAGCGAAATTATCGGGCCGGGCGTCTCAATGGAGTGCCACTGCCAAAAGGGAATGCATATTTTTGAAGACCACTTTATCCCGGAAATCATCAACCCCGAGAGCGGCGAAGTGCTGCCCTACGGAGAGTTGGGCGAACTGGTCTTTACACCAGCCACCAAAGAGGCAATGCCGCTCATCCGCTACCGAACACGAGATTTGACCCGCCTCCATGCCGATAAATGCGAATGCGGACGCACACTGGTCAGAATGGAAAAATGCGTCGGCCGTTCGGACGACATGCTTATCATCCGCGGCGTCAATGTCTTCCCCTCACAGGTGGAGTCGGTACTGCTTGAAATGAGTGAAACAAAACCACACTATCAACTGGTTGTCGATCGTGAAAACAACCTCGACATCCTTGAAATCCAGGTCGAAATAGAGGAGCAGTTCTTCTCTGACGAAATAAAGGAACTTGAGGGACTCCGCCAGCGCATCAAGGCCAATATTGCCAGCGTCCTGGGCATCAGCGCAACCATCCGGCTGGTTGAACCCGGCACCATCGAGCGCAGCATGGGCAAGGCACAACGGGTTATCGACAAGCGTAAAAAGTAATCGCTTTTTGCTTGATTCGCACACTGTCCCTAACGGGACTGCGTCGGAAAGCGCCCGCTTGGCTGCAAGGGCCGCAGAGTGGGACACGCTGATACGCGACTCTGCATTCAAGGGGTAAGCGAGCTTTGGCCAGCTCTTGATATCGCCAAAAATGCCAAAGGGCCCGACAATGAGGGCTACAGAAGCGAATTCATCTGGCCGGTGAAGAGATGAAATAGTGTAAATTAATCGGGCCTTTTTGGTAACAACCAATTTCCGATTGTATCATCATGCTTCAAATGAAAAAAGCGGCTCTCAAGGCCCTTGAAAACCTTCGCTCAGCAGGAGACTTTCCTTTTGCCTGGCAAAGTATGGAAGAGCTTGAAACCAGGACAAATGACTTTGTATCGCGCTTTCTTGATGAAAGGCTCAGGGTATCAAAGGAGTTGGGAGGAGGCTTTTTTCTGCCGGAATTGCTCGACAGGCTGATGCGTACCTCCGAAAGTGAACAGATGGACGACAAAAAACTTCCGGAAATCGAAAAGCTCGAACTGGTCAAAGCGCTCGACCGGCAGAACGAGATGTTGCATCTCTACCCCCGATATGTTGCCATGCTCTTATCCCTGCTTGATGAAACGCTCAAAAGTGGCGTGCCGGAGGCGAGAGTACTGGAACTGGCAAGCGGATCGGGAGGACTGGCTATAGCGCTGGCTGAAGAGGTGCAGCGAAAAAATCTGGCGGTTTCTGTTACCGGTTCAGATATCATACCGATATTTATTGAGGAGGGCAATCGTCAGGCTACAGAAAAAAAGCTTCCTCTCCGTTTCCGGCAGCTCAATGCATACGATCTGTCAGAGTTTTCTGCCGTGTCATTTGATCTTATGGTGCTCTCTCAAAGCCTCCACCATTTCACTCCTGGTCAACTTGCCGTCATGATTGCCCAGTCGGCAAAATATACCAAAACCGCTTTTGTAGGCATTGATGGCTATCGAAGCATGCTGCTTGCAGGCGGTGTTCCGCTGATGGCAAGCATGCAGGGGATTGCTTCATTTGCTCTTGACGGCTTTACCTCCGCCCGAAAATTCTACAGCGAACCCGAACTTGACATCATTGCGGAGATCGCAACGGGCAAAAGAGATCATATAGTGACCTCTTCATGGCCACTCAGTATTCTTACGATTCGCTTTGATGGAGTAAAACCTGATGCCCCTCAATTGCCATGACAAAATCTCGATATGACAAGATGTCACCAGCGACAATCC
>CAINOO010000131.1 GCA_903851535.1 uncultured Chlorobiaceae bacterium
TCTCAACCTCAAAGCGGCTGACATTCCTTGCCCTGGGGTCAAAGACGATGCCAATCAAATACCGTTCGCCGTCATATTTCTCGTAATATTTCATCCTCTTGATCTGCTCAAGTGGCTCCCCGTCGGTCACCTTGAATTCAAAGAGAAAGGTTCTCCCGCCAGCCTTCAGCGTCAGGTCAACTCTCCCCTTGCTGCTCACATCCTCGGCGATGATATCCACCCCTATACTGGCAAAAAAGGCATAGAGCACACTGGCGTAAAAGCCCTCGTAACGCTCAAGATCATTGTTGGTGTAATTATTATACGCGATGCTCGCAAACAGGCGCTTGATAACGGGTTCCAAACCTTCAACCTCTCCGGCCTCAATAAGATCAAGCAGCTCACTACGGATCGGCTCTTTTTGTGAACCACTGGTCATCGATCGCAAAATATATTCGTTGAAACTGATCTGAACCTCCTTATTGGGAAACCCCAACTCATATCGAACTCCCATGCCCGATGGTATCAAACGCTTGATGGTCAAATAGCCAGTCTGAAAGAGAATGGTCTCCAGATCAAGATTTTCAAGGTCAAAGCTGTTGACCAGACTCTTGTCAACGGTGATATTCAAAAATTCAGGGAGAAAATAGCTGTTCTTTTTAATCAGCTCAACCAAAAAACGCGGCGTACCGGTTTCAAACCAGTAATTGTCGAACACATAATGGTTTTTGATGAAGAGCAGTATATCGAAAGGGTTATAGACCCTGTCACCCAAAAAATTATAGCCATTGTACCACCGTTTGACCTGCTCCATCTCCACTCCCTCAAAATATGGGGCAAAAGTGGTGTCAAGATCAAGCTGAGTATAACCGCAGATATTGCCAAAGTCAGGGTTCAGGCTGATGTCCTCAAGATTGTTCAGACCGCTGAAAAGCGACACTTTGGAGAATTTGCTCACACCAGTAAGGAAGGCAAAGCGGAGATAGCGGTCGTTTTCCTTGATTTTGGTATAAAAGTCACGCATTCCATCCCGAATAACCAGAGCTTCGGGAATATTCTCAATATTGTCCAGAATCGGCTTGTCATACTCATCAATCAGGATGACCACCTTTTGCTGATATTTCTCTGTTGCTTTCTCGATTAATTCAGCGAAGAAGTATTGCGCCCTGCCTCTATTTTCACACTCCAGCCCAAGTCGCTTCTCATTGGATTTGAGTATGTACAACAAATCCTCCTCCAGATCAGCTTTCGAGTGAATCCCGCCGCTGAAGCTGATTTTGATGACCGGATACGTCACCTCCCAGTTCCACTGCTCCTCAATCAGCAGCCCCCGAAAAAGCTCCCGTCTCCCCTCAAAAATATTTTTCAGCGTATCAAGAAACAGGCTTTTGCCGAATCGCCGGGGCCGCGACAGAAAAACATATTTAAACCTCTCAATCAGGCTATAGGCTATCCCGGTTTTGTCGATATACAGGTAATCCTCGTTTATAATCTCGCTGAACGTCTGTATCCCTACTGGCAGCATTTTCATCGTCAACCTCCATTACAACATTAGCTAATCAAAAGCATCAATACACCGCCAACACAGCTTGGCACTTTTTTACGACAAGCCAAAATATATAACTTTTTGACCGGGAAAACCGGGATGAGAACCCCCCTCATGATCACGCCGATTGGTGCTGTACTTGCCCCGCAACCGCTTCAGTGCACTCAAAGCATCAAAAAATTTTGCATTTTGCGTTGCAATTTTTTTTAAAGAATCGTCGTTAAAACGCTATTAAATATTATTTTAACTATGTAAAACAACTTTGTTATTGCCATTTGTAAAACTTTGTTATTGTCGATTTTCCTCAAACTCAAAGCCCGGAGCCACTCCCATCTCTTCAGCAATAAAAAGTACAAGTGGTTTTATGTCACCATCACTGCTTGCATTTTCAAGCGCGGCCATATAGGCGCTGCGTCGCTGAACCCGAATCACTGTCCACGGATAACCACCGGATGCAAGCATGGCATTCATCAAAAATCGCCCCATACGGCCATTGCCATCGTAGTAAGGATGGATAAAAACAAAAAGCTGATGACCGAGTACCGCTCTGACTGCGGCTTCAGGTTCTTGTTCAATCAAATTGAAGAGCGTTTCCATTGCATCGGTCAATGCCTCGCGTGGCAAAGGAGTGTGCATTGAATTGCGAATAAACACGGGCCCACTGCGATAACCAGCAAGTTGATGAGGTTCCAGAAGACCGGCTGCGACAGATGGCGAAAAAAGTTCGGCATACCAGCGATGATGAGCACTCCTGATAACAGCTCCAGAATTTTCCCCTCTCAGGATTGCTTCCAGATTTGTTCTGACAGACTGGAATGCCTGATAGTAGCCACGTGCGGCAAGCGCATCCTGATCTTTTTTATCCTGCTGGTCGTCATCAGGATTCCACCCCTGTTGAGCAACCCGGTCAATGAGTGCATCAGTGACCTGATAGCCCTCTATGGAAAGGGAGTTATAAGCATCCACAACATAACGCTCATCCACATTAGCCATGTAGAGCGCAGCGTTCTGCGGAAGGCCCGGTGCTGGCGGGAAGAGCGCCAGTACCTCTTCCCGCCATCCCGACCAGAGAGATTGTAACCGCATGGTGTATGGTGAGCGTTCGCGGGTATTTCCCAAGGTTGGCACAGGAATAAGAAACGGATTTATTTCACGAACATCGTATTTGCCCAACTTCATGGTGTGGAGAATCCGCTCAGCATCTTCAGTGCGTCCAACAAAACGCAGCGCTCCTGCCAGTCGCCCGGCAGCAGCAACCGCTCCCTCTTTTGTGAGTAAAATTTCCAGAAGCTCTCCAGGATCGCCAATCATGTTGATGGCAATTTCGGCATCACGTGGATTGTTAATAAATGATTGTGGACTCAGCTTGCA
>CAINOO010000132.1 GCA_903851535.1 uncultured Chlorobiaceae bacterium
AGCACCATTGCTGCATTAGCTGAAAGCGTAACACGTCAACGCTCTGACTGTATCCGTTCCTTGATTCCTGCCAATACACCAAAATAATCAGCGGGAAGCTCATCTTTGGAGATCGGCACAGGAAACATTGCATCATCCCGGCTCCGGCCTCTTGATTTCCGAAAATTCTCGGTGTTACCTTTCTTGCTCATATCCCCAACTCCTCAAAATTACTCTTGATGGCAGCATTAAACACCACCGCTCCCGGCTTCAGGTAGATGGCGCTTTTGCCGGAAAAATCCTCATTGGAGAGCGGACGGGTTTTAGCACCGCGTATAGGCAGAGCCGCTTCGAGCCCCTCCCGCACCGCCAAAAAGCGGCTGAAGGCATGGCGCAGAAAAATCAACCCCATGACCGGCAAAAAGTACTCGTTACTCGCATAGTTCGAGTTGGCCCGCAGGGTATCCGCCGCGTTCCAGAGGCGCTTTTCTATGGCTTCGATGTGTTCAAGTTGCGACAAGGGCTCGTCTGGTTATCTGTTAAAAGGAATCCATACAAGCATCCATCATCGGACTCTTGTAGCTGGTTAAGGTATGCTGTGGTAGTGGCACAATTTACTTTTTATTCAGGCTTTACCCATGCAATTTGCCAGAAACAACCGTAAAATAGAGCCTGCCATTTTTAGTTTGAACATTTGTGAAAACGGAAGCGCCATGACTTTGAACCATCAATTAGTCGAAATATCCTGCATAGAATGGCTTGGTATTACAAATAATTCAGTTAATTTTCGTCTCAAGTTAACTTTTGAGGATATCGCGGATGCGAGAAATAATTTTCTTCAAAAATTCTGCCGGAAAAAGTCCTGTTAAAGATTTTTTGAGTTCTTTATCAGCAAAAGAGAAGCAGAAGGTTTTTTGGGTGCTCGCTTTAATCAGAGATATTCAGATTGTACCGAAAGAGTACTTTAAAAAGCTGGAGAACACCGACGGAATCTGGGAAGTTCGAGCCAAACACGGCAACAACGCATTCAGATTGCTTGGTTTTATGGATAAGGGGAATCTCGTTATTTTGACAAACGGGTTCAGCAAAAAAAGTCAGAAAACACCAGATCAAGAGATCGCTCTGGCGGAGCAGCGAAAAAAAATATACGAGGAGGGAAAAAAGCATGGATGAGCTACAGGCATTTATTGATGAGCAAAAGGCTCTGGATCCAGAGTTTGCGGAGTCATTCGATGAAGGGTATGAACAGTTCAAGATAGGGGTGCTCCTTCGTCAGGCTCGTGAGAGTGCCGGGTTAACACAGGAAGATATTGCGGGTAAACTGAAGACCAATAAATCCACTATTTCCCGTATTGAAAATCACTCGCAGGATGTACGACTGTCAATGTTGATGCACTATACTGAAGCTCTTGGAAAAAAACTGAACCTTTCGATTCAGTGAGTGGGAGCTGCTTTCTTATTCGCCCTCACCCATCTGCTGAGACAACTGCTCCCAGCCGTCGAGGCTTCATTGCCGTCTGCTTTAAGGGGGCTGATTCCACCACTGCATAATCTCCACCCATGAACTTCAGCACCGTCGCATAGAGCCCCGGAATGGCAAGCCCGAGCGTCACCAGTTGTTTTGCCAGCTCGTCAAGCAGTTTCGGCTGGTCAATAATTGCTGTTACAAAGCCTTTTTCAAGCTCTTCGTCACTTTTTGACGGCGGCGCGGAGTAGACAATATCATCATCCATCATCGGGCTCTTGTTGCTGGTTGGGGGATGCTGCGATACTGTCGCAATTTACTCTTTATTTCACTCTTTTGGAGAAATGGGCGATTTTACCTACAAATCAAATGACATATCTGGTAGAATATCTCTTGAATGACACGCACAACTTTAATGACCGCTGACGAGCAGGTCTCTTGATGACAATACCGTCAAGAAAATATCATATATCAATGATAAATAAGGAATTACGAGTATGAGTGACATTGAGGGAATAAAACTGCTGGTTCAGAATTTATCCCGTGAGGAGTTTGCAAAATTTCGGGATTGGTTTCTTGAACTTGACAACGAGTTATGGGATAAGCAGATTGCAACTGATTGTCGAATAGGAAAATTTGACCACTTGATCAGTGAGGCAAAATCATATCCTGACTCAACCCTATGAACACTGCGGTCAATAATGAACCAAGGATCAGTGCCTTTGAAATCACTGACGAAGTGATTTCCGCAACTCTTGATGACGGGCGAACGATCAGTGTCCCCCTGACATGGTCATGGCGTTTAACTGAAAGCTCCGTGGAGCAGAGAAACAACTTTGAGATCATTGGTAACGGTATCGGCATTCACTGGCCTGATCTCGACGAGGAT
>CAINOO010000133.1 GCA_903851535.1 uncultured Chlorobiaceae bacterium
CACTACCCGCACTACGGTTTTGAGCGTCACGCGGGCTACGGTACCAGGGCGCATGTTGCGGCAATTGTGCAATACGGTCGCTGCTCGATACATCGCAAGAGCTTCAGGATCCGCCAACTGGGCGAAAAGCCATGAAAGAGCCCCACGACCCGCACCTGCTTGGTCAGGAGGGGGAGCGACTCGCTGCTGCCTATCTGCTCAACAAGGGGTACCGCATCATTGAGCGCAACTACCGTTTCCATCGTAATGAGATCGACATTATCGCCCTGCATGGCCGTACACTCTGCTTTGTTGAGGTCAAAACCCGCCTCTCTTCGGCCAAGGGGCACCCGGCTGAGGCGGTGACGCTGCCGAAACAGCATGAGATTCTGAAGGCGGCTCGCGCTTATCTCGCTCTCTACGCCGACGGGGAGTGCGACTGCCGCTTCGATGTTGTTGCCATACAGGTGCAACGTATGGAGCAGCAACGGATAAGCGAGTATGTTATCGACCATTTTACCGATGCCTTCTGGGCCTGATTCCTTGCCGATAAGCAAGCATTATGACGGCATTTTTATTATCTTGAGCTTCCATTTCCATCTCACAAGTTATAGCTGATTATTATGCCGGAAGACGATATCCTTTCCCCATTGACTACGTTGACAGAATCGAGTTACGGAGCAACCAACATCCAGGTTCTTGATGGTATTGAGCATGTCCGCATGCGCCCTGCCATGTATATTGGCGATATTCACAGCCGTGGTTTGCACCATCTGGTCTACGAAATTGTCGACAACTCTATTGATGAAACCCTTGGCGGCTTCAACGACTATATTTTTGTCTCCCTGAATCCTGACGGCTCGGTTACGGTGATTGATCATGGACGGGGTATTCCGGTGGATATGCATCCGGAAAAGCAGAAATCGGCGCTTGAGCTGGTCATGACCGTCATTGGTGCGGGTGGCAAGTTCGACAAGGGTGCCTACAAGGTTTCCGGAGGTCTGCACGGCGTTGGTGCTTCGGTGGTCAATGCCCTTTCGGAGTGGTGCGAAGTTGAGGTTTACCGCGACGGCAAGGTCTATTTCCAGCGCTTTGAGCGTGGTGTTCCCCAGGGTGACGTCAAGGCTATCGGCACGTCCGACAAGCGCGGTACAAAAACAACCTTTTTGCCTGACCATCTTATTTTCAAGACGACCGAGTTACGCAAGGATATCATTATCGACCGTATGCGGGAGCTTGCGTTCCTCAACAAGGAGCTCAGCATCACGGTACAGGATACCGAAGGCTTCCAGGAAGTTTTTCATTACGAGGGCGGAATCAAGGAGTTTGTTCAGTTCACCGATCAGAACCGCCTCAACCTGCTCAAGGAGCCGATCTACCTTTACGGTGAACGGGATACCACCATTGTTGAAATAGCGCTCCAGTATAATGACAGCTATCAGGAGAATGTTTTCAGCTATGTCAACAACATCAATACGCACGAGGGTGGCACCCACGTCACCGGCTTCCGCAAGGCGCTGACCAGAACACTCAACGCTTATGCGCAGAAGAACGATCTGCTGAAAAACCTGAAACTCTCCCTGACCGGCGACGATTTCAAGGAGGGGCTTACCGCAGTCATCTCGGTCAAGGTTGCTGAACCGCAGTTTGAGGGACAGACGAAGACCAAGCTTGGCAACTCGGAGACGCAGAGTATTGTCGAGACGGTGATCAATGAGCAGCTCTCGGAGTTTGCCGAAAGCAACCCCAACGTCCTCAAGATGATCATTGAGAAGGTGAAGGGTGCTGCCATGTCGAGAGAGGCGGCGCGGAGGGCAAAGGAGCTTACCCGCAGAAAATCGGTACTTGAGAGTTCTGGCCTGCCGGGAAAGCTTGCTGACTGTTCAATCAACGACCCGGAACATTGTGAACTCTATATTGTTGAGGGTGATTCTGCAGGCGGCAGTGCCAAGCAGGGACGCGACCGGAGCTTCCAGGCTATCCTGCCACTCAAGGGCAAAATCCTGAACGTCGAGAAGGCAAGACTGCACAAGATGCTGGAGAACGAGGAGATCAAGACCATCATTCTTGCTCTTGGCACCAGTTTTGGTGAAGAGGAGTTTTCGGTCGAAAAGCTGCGGTATGGCAAAATCATCATCATGACCGATGCTGACGTTGACGGGGCGCATATCAGAACCTTGCTGCTGACCTTCTTCTTCCGCTACATGCGTGCGCTGATAGAGGC
>CAINOO010000134.1 GCA_903851535.1 uncultured Chlorobiaceae bacterium
GCAGTATGAGCAGACTTCGCTGATCAATGCTGTTCGCCATGAGGTGGGCAAGTGGCGGGCGTTGCCGAACCCGAATACCTGGCAGGTCACGCCTGAAACGGCCCGGCTGCTTCAGCATTGGAGGCATCACGATTTCAACTCTCTTCGCCCTTTCTTTTGCCAGATTGAGGCGGTGGAAACGGCGATATGGCTCACGGAGGTGGCTCCATCGGCTGGCAAGGCAGGGAAGGGGTTTCTCGACCATCTTGAGGATGCAAACCATAATGCCAATCCTGAGATTATGCGTCTGGCGCTGAAGCTTGCTACTGGTGCGGGCAAAACGACGGTGATGGCGATGCTGATTGCCTGGCAGGCGGTCAATGCTGCACGGAGGGCGCAGAGCAAAAAGTTTACCCGTGGCTTTTTGATTGTCACTCCCGGCCTGACCATCCGCGACCGGTTGCGGGAGGTGCTATCTGGCGGAGAGCGAAGGGCTGGAAAAAAGGGCGGCCTGCTTCAGGTGCAGGTCAACTGCGTTGATGTCTTCCACCCCAACACCGGCGAAGTGCGCAGTGACGGTGCCGACGTAATTGCCTGCTGGTTCATCGACACCGACTACAACATGGAGTCATTCTTTGTCCGCCACGCCTATTTCCTCGGTGCCAGCGACCCCTACAAGGCGCTCAAAACCACCCCAACGAGGAGGCCTGGGCAACCCTCAACAGCAACATCTCCCGCCCCTTCGACAAACCAACCGGCCGCGTTGCCGTCAAGGTGATCAACCATCTTGGGGATTAGGTGATGAAGGTGTTTAAAGTATTGTGATCAGTGAAAAAATATCTTTAACGTGGAGGATGAGTACTATGCCAAAACCCAGAAAAACAGGAATACGTACATGATTACCCGTTTGACGCTGCGAAACTTCAAAAATGTTGGGGAACAGACCTACGATTTTACCCGCTTTGACTTGCTTGTCGGAAGGAATAACAGCGGAAAAAGCACGGTACTTCAGGCACTTGCCATCTGGCAATACTGCGTGGACGAATTTCATCGCTCAGCCCGACGTGGCTCGAAAGGAATACAGTTTGTGCTTCCAAACTTCACAGCACTGCCGGTACCGGAGTTTAACCTTTTATGGAAAGACAGAACTGACCGTCGGTATCCTCTTGTTGATGGAAAAAAGAAACAGGAATTTATCCTTATCGAAATATTGGTAGAGTGGCAAGTTTCTCCTGAAAAAACTGAGTTTTTTGGTGTTGAACTGCGCTACCACTCTCCGCAAACCATCTATGCCATTCCTGAAGGCGGATGGACAAAGTTCCGTGAACTGGAACAACATGATGTGCTGCCAAGAATTGCTTATGTCCCTCCTTTTTCAGGACTTGAACCTGCAGAAAAATGGTTGGACATTGCTCCGATTCGTCAACAGGTAGGCAAAGGACAACCCGGTAGTGTGTTACGTAATTTATTATTACGTGTCTGTCCTCCTCCAGAAAAAGGGGTTGATAGCCAAACAAAAAAAGGCAGTCGTCGTACTGCAGAGTGGCAGGAATTAGCCGCAATTGTTGAGCGATGGTTTTCAGTGGAACTCGTTGAGCCAAAGTATGACTCGCAAAAAGATGTTTATATCGAGGTGGATTATCGCCAGAATAAAGACAAAGAGTTCGATATTATTGCTGGCGGAAGCGGCTTCCATCAGACCCTGACGCTGCTGGCGTTTTTGTACGGTTACAAACCCACAACCATCCTGCTTGATGAACCTGATGCACACCTGCACGTCAACCTGCAGAGGGAAATTCTTGATTTTTTCAAAAAAAAATCATCGGAGAGAAACACCCAGTTTCTGATTGCTACTCATGCTGAAGAGTTTGCAAAAGGTGTTGATGCCTCTCAGATTGTATCCCTGATGAGCCAGCAACCAACGCGGATAGAGTCTACCCCTGAAGTGTTGCAGGCAATGTCGGAAGTGTCAAACGAAGAGATTGTCAGGCTAATGGCTTCACCCTACATCCTTTATGTGGAAGGAGAAAGTGACGAACGGATACTGCGGGAATGGGCTGGACAATGTTGTGCGCAGGAGGCTGTGGACAAGCTTTGTTTCAAGCCGATGAATGGAGGAAACAAGAAACAAATGAAGGAATCGGCGGACAAACATTTTGCCGCACTACAACAGATTATTCCCAAAGTATCGAGGCTGCTCCTTTTGGATTATGACACGGACAGCGATTACCACCCTCCACTGGAGAATCCATCTCTTTTTGAGTGGAAACGAAAAAATATCGAAAACTATCTGCTTGTCCCGGATGCCTGGAAACGTGCGGCATTACAACAGATGGAGTGTTCCGAAGATAATCTTTTTGCTCAACCAGTTTTAAACTTGATTGATCAATTTTTTATAGACGAAAATTTAACCCTGCCCCAAGGTAAAAGCTGGCGAAATATTACAGCAAGCATTTTCAGTGTTGTTGATGGAAAACAGTTGTTGTTTGAAAACAATAATTCCCTCTTCCATCAGTTGAGAAAAGGTAATCCATCGTTACAGCTTTTGCGTCAACAGGTTGCGCTCAGTATGACTCCCGATGAAATTCATGATGATGTGCATCGTTTTATGAACAAATTGCTTGCCATGACCTGATGGCAACATCTCCCACCCCTTCGATAAACCTGAAACCGGCAGGATCGCCGTCAAGGTCATCAACCACCCCGGCGACGAGGTGATGAAGGTGTTTAAAGTATGGTGATCAGTGAAAAAATATCCCTAACGTGGAGGATGAGTACTATGCTCCTCGGAACAAGCATTCGCAGGGTTACAACAGGACAAAAAAAAAGCCCACCTTTTTGAGGGGTGGGCTTTTTTTATAAAAACTCGGCGACGACCTACTCTCCCGCTTTTAGGCAGTACCATCGGCTCTCCAGGGCTTAACTACTCTGTTCGGAATGGGAA
>CAINOO010000135.1 GCA_903851535.1 uncultured Chlorobiaceae bacterium
CATGCTTTTGCTTGGGTATCTCTACGCTCATCTTCTCGTTCGGAAACTTGGAGCCTGGCATCTGCTTTTCCTGCTTATACCCTTGATAAGCCTGCCTTTGCGGATTGAGGCGATCGAAAATCCCGGCACGCCTGTTCTCGCCATCCTCGTGACTCTGCTCTTCCATGTGGCACTCCCGTTTGTTGCACTTTCAACCACTGCGGTGGTTGCCCAGGCATGGTTAGCCAATTCTCTGGTGGGTCGAAACAGAGAGCCATACCCACTCTATGCCGCTTCAAACGCAGGCTCACTTCTTGCGCTTCTTGGCTATGCTTTTTTGATTGAACCCTTTTCTGGCCTGCGGCTCCAAAGCTTCGTATGGTCAGGGGCTTATATCGTCTATGTGTTGTTCGTCCTGCTTACCTGGCTGATAATAAGGCCGGACAAGGAATACAGGAAACCCACAGAAACGGCCTGTGAAACAGTAACACCAAAACCGCTCACGCATAGGGTGTACTTGCAATGGATCTTGCTCAGTGCACTCCCTTCTGCTTTTCTTATGGCGACGACCAACTACCTGACACAAGAAGCTGGTTCTTTCCCCTTTGTCTGGGTTATCCCTCTTGCGCTTTACCTTGGCAGTTTCATTGTAACATTTCGCACGCATGGAGGAGTGCCAGGATTTCTGAAACTATTCTGGCCGGAACTCTTGCTGGCAGCATGTTCATTGTATCTCCTGGGACTTGGGACGTGGCCTGTGCTCTTGGGTCTGTTATCTATTTTTTTTGCGATTTGCATTGTTGCTCACGGAACACTTTATGAGTTGCGTCCCCCCGGAAGCCATCTTACGCACTTTTATCTCTTTTCGGCGTTCGGCGGCTGGATCGGCGGTGCATTCGTCAGCCTTGTGGCTCCCTTTATGTTTCGTGAGCTCTTCGAATACCCCCTCGCATTACTACTCTTCGCTGCCCTTTTCTGGTGGCAACGTGATAAGGCCTTCACAAACTTCTGGCCTGACGCCTCACGTTTTGTTGCGTGGAGTCGTATGCTTGTAATAGGGATTTTGGTTTTTCCGATTTTGGGATGGATCACCATATCCGTCAACAGGTCGACAAAATTTAGGTACCGAAACTTTTACGGGACGTACCGCATCGTTGATCAGTCTCTTGAAAAAAGCTCTATGGCAGTTCGCTACCTTATCAAGGGGAGTACTTTGCACGGCTCCCAATTTCTCGATCCATCGATGGGTTTAGAGCCTACATCCTATTATTATCGGGGACCTCTCTATGAGGTATATAAACTCGTACCATCTCCTCGCCGGATGGCGGTGATAGGGCTCGGTTCAGGAACGATAAGTACGTATGTCCAAAAAGGTGATCAGCTCGTCTATTATGAGATAGACCCTGACAACGAAAAAATCGCCCGCGAATGGTTCACCTATCTTAAGGAGTGCAAGGGAAGCATACGTGTAATAGTGGGTGATGGCCGGCTCTCAATGCAAGCCCGGAAGGCGGATAACATGAAATATGATGTTATTACTGTAGATGCGTTCACCGGGGACGGTATCCCGACCCATCTCCTGACCAGTGAAGCCATGAGAGTCTATCTTGATAGATTAGGTGAAAATGGTATCATTCTCTTCCATATTTCCAACCGTTATTATGATCTGCGACCAGTGCTCAAGTCCACGTCTTCTACGCTGGGCCTCTTCGGTGCAATGAATAACCCGGGAAAGAAAAACAAAGCGAAGGCCCCATATATTGATGGACAGTGGGTCGCTTTGGCTACCGACTCTACGCGGCTTCGCCCGTTGATTGACCGAGGCTGGAAAGCCATCGGAAAAGGAGATGGTCTGAAAGATATGGCACCCTGGACGGACGACTATATCAATGTACTCGGGGCATGTAGCATAAGGGGCAAGTAGTCACAAAAACCTTGCACGGTAAATGCGGTAAATTTTCGTACCTTTACCATGCAAATTGGCGCACATAAACTCCAATCACAAAACTTCAGCCGTCATGAAGCTCATTGTAAAAGCCCGGATTACGGGGCTATGGATTCTCATGATTTTTGTCTTCTGCGTGTTTTTCCCTGTTTTCTTTTTTGGGACGCTGATGGCAAATGAAGCTGAAGAATTTGAGGTATACAGGAAAAAGGGTGAACAGGGAGACAGGGTAGCTCAATTTTGGGCTGCCTATTGTTACTCCAACGGAAAAGGTGTTGAAAAAAACGATGCCGAGGCCCTGAAATGGTATCGCCTGGCGGCTGATCAGGGATATGCATCTGCTCAGTGTAATCTTGGGATTATGTATTATCATGGTCAAGGCGTCGAAAAAAACGATGCCGAGGCTCTGAAATGGTATCGCCTGGCGGCTGATCAGGAAGATGTATCTGCGCAAAATAATCTTGGAAATATATACTGGAATGGTGCTGGCGTCACAAAAAATTATGCCGAAGCTCTGAAATGGTTCGGTATGGCGACTGACAAGGGTGATGCTGTTGCTGACAAAAATTTTACTGAGGCGGTGAAATGGTGTCGTCTTGTTGCTGATAAGGGTGATGCCGATGCACAGTTTGCTTTTGCTGTTCTGTACGCGAAAGGAAAAGGTGTCACAAAAAGCGATGCCGAGGCTCTGAAATGGTACCGTCTGGCGGCTGATCAGGGAAATGCAAGTGCTCAGTATTGTCTCGGAAACATCTACGAGGACGGTACGGGCGTCGATAAAAGCGATGTTGAAGCGGCGAAATGGTATGGTCTGGCGGCTGATCAGGGAAATGCAAGTGCTCAGTGTTGTCTCGGAAAGATGTACGCAGAGGGTACTGGCGTGAAAAAAAATGATGCTGAAGCGGTGAAATGGTATCGTCTGGCGGCCGACAAGGGAAATGCTTTTGCTCAGTGTTGTCTCGGAAACATTTATGTCGATGGTCGCGGTGTTGAGAAAAACGATGCCGAAGCAGTGAAGTGGTATCGTCTGGCGGCTGATCAGGGTTATGCCAAAGCCAGGTATAATCTTGGATGGTTATATTCAAAAGGTAAAGGTGTCGTCAAAAACGAGGCCGAGGCGGCGAAATGGTATCGCCTGGCGGCTGATCAGGGACTTGCTGAAGCTCAGAACAATCTGGGATTTATGTATTCCAACGGTCAGGGAGTGATAAAAAACGATGTCGAGGCCGTGAAATGGTACCGTCTGGCGGCTGATCAGGGACGTGCAAGTGCACAGTATAATCTTGGCTATAACTATATGTGTGGTCGGGGTGTCGGTAAAAACAAGGCCGAAGCGTTAAAATGGTATCACCTGGCGGCTGATCAGGGATATGAAGAGGCAAAAAAGACTCTCAGCACCTATGAACATGCTGCCTCGGGAAGTTATCGTAGAGGATCATCATCCCGTTCATCAGCAAACTAACAGCGTTATTCTCCACGATTTCCTTCAGGGCATGGGGATGTTGCATCTTCAAAAGTTGCTGTATCTGCTTGTTGATTTTTCAAGCTATCAGTCAGACAGTCAGGCAATATGGAAATATGGAAATATTACAATCCAACAATCATTCGGTCCGACAGCTCGGGAAAGAATTCCGGAAGGGCAAAACATTTCAGCATTCAAAAAATATTCTCCCGGTTTTCTCTGTTTATCTTTTATCTTTCAACAACGTTCCGGGTCTAAGTGAAAAATGATAGCCCGTTTTTTTAAAGTTACAAACAACTAATGATAGTACCACAGTATGGTCGGACGCTTAGTACCGCAGAATGGTCTCCGGTCATCGATGCGCTTCTTGAGGGTCAGCATTTTGTTCTTACAACCCATGAAAATTCTGATGGTGACGGCCTTGGCAGCGAAGTTGCGCTTGCTCGGGTGCTCAAGGCGCTCGGCAAGGAGGTGGCCATTGTCAATCCTACTGAAGTTCCGCCCAATTACCTTTTTTTAAAAAAACTCTATCCCATTACCCTTTTCGACAAAAAGAGTGAAGAGGCCATTCAGGAACTTTCGCTTTGCGATGTTGTTGTTTTGCTTGATGCAAACCTGCATGAGCGGATGGGTTCGCTTTGGCCTCATGTGAGTTTTTCAAGGGAGCTTGGAGCCCTGAAAATGGTCTGCGTTGATCATCATCTTGAACCGGATGATTTTACTGATGTGATGGTGTGCGAGAACTATGCCTCCTCGACCGGTGAACTTGTTTATGGTCTGATTTCTGCGCTTCAGGAACGGGTTGGTCGTGAGCTGTTCACCCCTGATGTTGCCGAGGCGCTCTATGTTGCCGTTATGACGGATACCGGTTCATTCCGCTTTCCCAAAACCACACCCTATGTTTATCGGCTTGCAGGGGATCTTGTGAGCAAGGGAGCTGATCCTTCGGCAATTTATGACCGGATTTACAACTCCCTGACGACCTCGGCACTTAAACTGCTTGGCGCTGCCCTGAGCGCAATTACCATTCTTGATGAGGGCGATATTTCGTGGTTGTTCATTTCGCAGGATATGATCAAGGCGACCGGAAGCAAATTGTTCGATACCGATCTTATCATTCGTTATCTTCTCAGCGTCCCTTCGGTTCGTATTGCGGTGCTTATTGTCGAGATGCAGGATGGCCGAACCAAGGCAAGTTTCAGGTCTCGTGGCAACATCTTTGTCAATCAGTTTGCAAAAAAATATGGTGGCGGCGGCCACATGAATGCTGCGGGTTGTCTTTTTCAGTTTTCTTCTGACAAGGCCCAGATGGTCTTGCTCGAAGATCTGCGCCTCTTTCTCAAGGATATAAAAGAGTAATTGTACTACTGTAACCATCGATTATTGAATCCCTATGAAAATAACTGTAACAACAAGCGATCTTGCCTGTGTGGAGAGTGCTCTTCTTGCTTTGCCGTTCAGCAGTAGTGAGTTGAAAAAAGAGGGCACAACGAGACTTGCCGCATTCGGAATTGAATTGCAGGTTTTGCATGATTTCAAGGCTGATGCTGGTGAGGTTGCCGTTTTGTATGGCCAGAACGCTAACGGCTCAGCTTTGCGGATTGCACTGCTTGGGCTTGGAGAGAGCGTAACCCTTGATGACTGGCGGAAGGCTGCACGCTCTTTTGCTTCAAGAGCCGTGGATATGAAAATCGAAGACATTGCCCTTGATTGTTCGGGTATTGAGGCTCTTGCTGTTACTACCGGCCACTGCGTCGCAACGCTTGCGGCTGCTTTTGTTGAAGGCTGCTATGGAGGCTCATACCGTTTTGACCGCCTGAAAAGCGGCAAGCTTGATACAAAGGGTTCCGGCGAAAAGTCGAAAGGCATTGCTGAGCTTCTTTTGAGGGTTAATATTGGTGCCGTTGAGGAGTGTGAGAAGGGTGCGGCAGAGGGCAGGGTTGTTGGTTCATGCCAGCAAATGGCCAGGGATCTGGTCAATTTGCCAGGGAACTATCTGCAGGCCGTCGATATTGCTACTGCCGCAGAGGGGTCTGGAAAACTCTATGGTTATGATGTGACCGTTTTTCACAAGAAGGAGATAGAATCTCTTGGCATGGGCGGTCTGCTTGCGGTTAACAAGGGAAGCCATCATCCTCCGGCATTCATTATCCTCGACTACAAACCGCAAGGAAAGGTCGAAAAAGTTGTTGCACTTGTAGGAAAGGGGGTGACCTTTGATTCCGGAGGTATTTCGCTCAAACCATCTGAAAATATGGGTGAGATGAAGTCGGACATGTCGGGTGCTGCCAGCGTTCTGGGTGCGGTTGAGGCTGCCGCCCGTCTTCGCCTTCCCTTGCACATTGTCGGTTTGATTCCGGCTACCGACAATATGCCTGGCGCTACTGCCCAGCAACCGGGCGATGTTATTACCACCTATTCAGGTATTACTGTTGAAGTTGGCAATACCGATGCCGAGGGCCGCCTTATCCTTGCCGATGCACTGAGCTACGGAAAAGAGAAGTTTGAACCTGATGTGATTATTGATATTGCAACATTGACCGGAGCCTGTATTGTTGCTCTCGGTTATGCTGTTGCCGGTTTTTTCAGCAACAACGACAAGCTGGCTGATGATATTTTTCAGGCAGGTCAGCAGTCCGGTGAAAAAGTGTGGCGTTTGCCGCTGTGGGATCTTTATGCCGAGCAGATAAAGTCTGAGGTTGCCGATGTCAATAATACCGGTGGGCGTGGGGCAGGCACGGTTACGGCCGCAAAATTTCTTGAGAAATTTATTGATGGCCATACCAATTGGGCTCATATTGATATTGCAGGGCCTTCGTTTTCTCCCAAGGGGACTGGAAAGGTGAATGGGGGGACTGGTTTCGGTGTCAGTCTGTTACTTGAAGTGTTGAAAAAATTGGTTGAATAGAAAAAGCGGATAACAAACGTATCGGTTCAGGTGGCGCAATATAAACCCGGACTCTTATGAAAAATGTCTCACAGAATCCTGTTGTGATCATTCCCGGAGTGCTTTTCTGGGATACGTTGTACGATACGATGCGGGAGGAGCTTGCTGGCTATATTTCCTGTGATCGGGTGGTTGTGGCACCGGTGTCGCTTGTTGACTGGATAGGGTTCCCTCCTTCACCGGAAAAATCAACAAACCGGGTGATGAAGGCTGTTGACCGGGCGGTCAGGGAGATGGAGAGAAGGTTTCCCGATGAACCGGTGACCATTGTGGCTCACAGCGGCGGGGGAACCGTTGCGATGATCTATCTTCTTGAACAGCCATTTCAGGGAGATGTTTATCATAAGGCTGGAAGGGTTACAAAGCTCCTCACTCTTGGAACGCCCTTTCATACCGTTGAGCACTATGCGAAGATAAAGACCGATTTTATCTTCAGCCATCTGCAAATGGATTTTTTTGAGCGTTGTCGTGTTGTTTCTGTCGTTTGCGATAAGTATCATGGCAATGATCAGGGAGGTTTTTTAGAAAAAACGTGTTTCAAGTTTTATAAAAGCGTTCAGGAGGATGGCAACGTGGCGGGAGACGGGATTGTCACGGTAAAAAGCTGTTTTCTTGAAGGTGCTGAAAATGTTACTATTGCAGATGCAGGACATCTTCCAACACCGCATACCAGATGGTATGGAACAAAAGAAGGGGTAAAACAATGGATTCAATGGCTGTAAGGGATAGTCGGCTCAGGCTTGCCGGGGTTGTTTTTTTTGCCGTTCTTCTGATGCTCTCTTCGTGTAGCCCGGAGAAGCAAAATCCGGATCCACGGCAGGAGCATGTCGAGTCGATGATGGCGATTCTTGCCCAGGTGCAGAAAAATCTTGGCAGGATTCAGCAGAAAGAGGCGGTTGTAGAACGCCTTTCCTCCGGAATTGAAGGCAAGGAGAAAACAAATGTGGAGCAAATCGGCAAGGATATCATGGAAAGTATCCGTTTTATCGACTCCTCTTTGGTGTCAAGCAAGAATCTTATACGGAAACTCGAAGAGGAGAATCGTTCTTCTTCCTATCGTGTTGAGTCTCTCGACAGGCTTGTCTCTGAGATGAAAATAGCCATCAACACCAAAGACAAGGAGGTCAATGCGCTCAAGGGTCATGTCCAGAAGCTGAACAGTCAGGTCTCTTCACTTATTGCCACAGTTGATGTACTCGATGAGTATATTCAGGGTCAGGAAAGTCAGATCTATACTGCCTATTATATTTCCGGTACCTTCAGCCAACTGGTTGCCAAAGGTATTCTAGTGCGCATCAATCAGCTTGGCGGGCTTTTTGGCAGTGAGTACCGTCTTGCCTCTGACTTTAATGTGAATCTTTTCAAAAAGATTGATATTACGGAAACAAGGGATCTCTTTTTTGACAAGCCACTGAAAAACCTGAAAATTATCACACCACATACCGTGGGTTCCTACGAACTTGCCGGTGGCAAAACCTCATCGCTGCTTCTGATTCGTGATGAGAACGCCTTCTGGCAGAAGTCTCGGTGCCTGGTGATTGTTGTGGAGGAGTGATACTGATAACATCAGGGTTCTGTTGGTCTTTTGTAATTTTAAATCAGATATTTTTTTGTGAAAATAACCATATTCGGTTCAGGTTATGTCGGGCTTGTTACGGGCGCATGTTTTGCGGAAGTCGGTAACGATGTTCTTTGTGTTGATATAGACCAGAAGAAGATTGACTCTCTTAATGAAGGCCTGATTCCGATTCATGAGCCCGGTCTTGATGAAATTGTTGCCGAAAACATCAGGGAGGGGCGGCTGCGTTTTACCTCGGATTTGCGTGAAGGCGTTGACTTTGGACTTTACCAGTTTATTGCCGTAGGAACTCCTCCAGATGAAGATGGTTCCGCTGATTTGCGCCATGTACTCAGTGTGGCGGAAAGTATTGGCTCGTTTATGAAGGAGTACAGAATTGTCATCAATAAATCGACGGTACCGGTTGGTACTGCCGATCTTGTGAGGGAAAAAATCAGTTCAGTTCTTGCAGAGAGAAACATGGAGGTTGATTTCGATGTGGTTTCGAACCCCGAGTTTCTCAAGGAGGGTGATGCGGTCAACGATTTCATGAAACCGGAACGAATTGTTGTTGGTGTCGATAATCCACGTACCAGGGAGCTTCTTCGTTTTCTTTACTCTCCCTTCAATCGCAGTCATGAGCGTTTTATTGCTATGGATGTTCGTTCAGCCGAGCTGACCAAGTATGCCGCAAACGCCATGCTTGCAACAAAAATCAGCTTCATGAATGAGATTGCCAACATCGCTGATCGGGTTGGTGCCGACGTTGAGGCTGTACGAAAAGGTATCGGCTCTGATTCGAGAATCGGGTTTGCTTTCATTTATCCAGGAATCGGCTACGGGGGATCCTGTTTTCCCAAGGATGTTCGGGCTCTCGAAAGAACGGCTCACCAGCATGGTTATCATTCACGGATTTTGCAGGCGGTCGAAGCGATCAACCATGACCAGAAAAGTACCATGGTCAGCAAGATAAGGGGACATTTTGCCGATGATATTGATGGGCGGGTTTTTGCAATTTGGGGACTCTCTTTCAAACCCAATACCAACGATATGCGTGAAGCGCCGAGCCGCAGGGTTATTGATGAGCTTTTGAGTGGTGGCGCACGGGTAAGGGTATATGACCCGGTTGCCATGGATGAGGCCAGAAGCATCTATGGCGAGTGTGATGAGATCTTTTATGCTTCAAATCCGGAGGATGCCGTTAAAAGCTCAAATGCCCTTGTGGTGTTGACGGAGTGGCTGGTTTTCCGCAGTCCTGATTTTGATATGATTAAACGGGATCTCTCTCATCCGGTTGTTTTTGATGGCCGCAATATCTACAGTCCTGATTTTATGGAGCAGTCGGGATTTACCTATTACTCCATAGGTCGTCCACCACGGGGAGTTGTCTGACCCTGCTTCCACTGCTGGCACTGGTGATGCAACGGTCCGTTTCCGCTCCCAAGACGATAAGCGGCACCTGCCAGCAGGGCATCATGAAGATATGCTTTTGCCTTTTCCACAGCGCTCTCCATTTTTTCTCCCCTGGCCATGAAGGCCGCAATGGCCGATGAGAGTGTGCAGCCTGTTCCATGACTGTTATCGGTCATTATTTTTTTTGAGCTGAACCAGAAAAAACGATTGTCGTGGAGAAGGCAGTCCCGGCAGTTTTCGCCCTCTCCATGCCCCCCCTTGACAAGGACAGAAGTCGCCCCGTTTTCATGCAGTTTCATTGCGGCCTCTTCTATGGATTGCTGAGTCACAGGAAAGTCTCTCATGCCCAGAAGCCGGGCGGTTTCAGGTAGATTGGGTGTAATGAGTGAGACAAGGGGAAAAAGCTCTTCTTTCATGAGCTGAATTGCCTTTTCCGCAAGAAGGGGAGTCCCTCCGGAAGAGGCAAGAATGGTGTCGAGAATAACCGGGGGAGTGCCTTGCAGTTCCCTGAGCAAGAGAGCTACCGTTTTGATGATGCCGGCGTTTCCAAGCATTCCGATTTTTATGGCATCAACAGGGATGTCGGATACCACGCTCCTGAACTGATCGGCTACAAAAGTGTCGCTAACCGGGTAGAGAGCAGCTATTCCTCTGGTGTTTTGGGCCGTCAGAACGGTGATGACCGATAAGCCGTAACACTCCAGTGCAGCAAATGTTTTGCTATCCGCCTGAATTCCGGCTCCACCACTGCTGTCAGATCCCGCAATGGTGAGAACAGTTGTGTATCTCGTTTTCATGAACAGTTTTTGGTTATGGCGCAGAGCAGTTTGCGTGCGGCGAGGGTAGGGTCAAGTGCCCTGCTGACAGTAGAAATGACTGCTACAGCGGAGGCACCGGATGCAATGAGCGTTGCTGCATTTTCATGACTGATGCCTCCAATAGCAATAATCGGCAAAGAGATATGGTTGGCTGCTTGTCGCAACGTTTCAGTACCCAATGGAGCATAGTCCTTCTTTTTTGAAGAGGTAGGAAAGATATGGCCGAAGCCGATATAGTCAGCCCCATCCCTTTCTGCCTGCATCGCCTCTTTGAGGGATGAGGCAGAAGCACCGATAATGCAATGTTTTCCAAGAAGTTTCCTTGCTGCTTCAATGGGCATATCCTGCTGGCCGAGGTGCACCCCATCTGCATGGCTCGCCATGGCAATATCCACCCGATCATTGATGATGCAAAGCGCTTGATGTTTATGGCAAAGCTTGCGGATTGCAACAGCCCATGAATAAAGTTGGCTCCCCGATGCCTCTTTATGGCGGAGCTGAATCATGGTTGCCCCTCCCATGAGCGCTTTTTCGGCAAGAAAGAGAGGAGAGAGCGTCTCATCGGTTATGACGCAAAGAAATGGTGAAGAGGGTATCACGGGCGTTATTGATTCAGGTGGAGATAAAGTTCTTCAATGGTATCTGCAACCCGGTCAGTGTCTCGAAAGAGGGAGAGCGCGGCTATTCCGTAAGCTCCTTTGGCCATGCAGAGTCCGGCATTTTTTTTCGTTATGCCTCCCAGTGCAAAGACCGGAAGCGAGGTGGCCTGGCAGAGCGCTCCAAGTTTTTCGAGACCCTGAGGTGCACCGTAAATTCTTTTTGAGGGGGTATCAAATACCGGCCCAAAAAGCAGATAATCGGCACCAGCCTCTTCAGCAATGCGCAGGGCAGAGGGTGAGTGTACGCTGCAACCATAGATCAAGTTTGGAGCAAACGTGCGTAGCACTTTGGCTGAACAGGCGTTTTCCGGCAGATGCACTCCCCCAAGGCTGGCCGCAAGGGCAAGATCCACACGCTCATTCATCAGCAAAAGAGTGCCTTCGGGAAGCTCCATTTCTCGAGCTTTGAGGGCCAGCGTCAAAAGCTCTTTTGCACTGAGTTTTTTTTCCCGGATTTGCACCATACAGGGGTGAGAGCGGGGGAGGAGGGCGAGCTGCCTGAGAAGCAGTGTTCCACTACCAGCACACTCCTCTCCGCTGCTGATGAGAAAAAGGCGTGGGAGATGACTTTTTTTTGTTCGATTGTCGTTCATGATGAAAACACTTTGATTTGCGCCAGACTATAAATACTACTAACCATAGTAGCAACAAACACTTTTATTGCTGTTTTTTTTGTCGGGTCGCGTATCTTGTTTTCGATGCCTTTTTTATGAAACACCTTGCTTCTGAAAAGTCATCAGCAACAGCTTCCGTAACCTCCCGAACTCGTTTATCATGGGTATTGTCGAAGAAAAAATTATCCGGATCGGCCTCATTTTGCCGCCAGCCGCCGCCGCAGCGGGGCTTTACTCTTCTGCAATCCGGAGTGGAAATCTGGTCTATACATCTGGTCAGCTTCCTCTTCTTGACGGGAAACTGGTTGAGCCAGGTGGAAAAGGCAAGGTTAATGATGAGTGTAAAGAGGACGCTGTCCATGCCTCCAGAGTTGCACTTCTCAATGCACTTGCAGCGATTAAATCGGTGACAGGAACGCTCGACAGTATAGAACGCATTGTCAAACTGACCCTTTATGTCGCCAGTGAAAAGGATTTTACAAGCCAGCATATCGTTGCCAATGGAGCCTCTTCGTTGCTGCATGAGATCTTCGGAGAGCGGGGGAGTCACGCAAGAAGCGCAGTCGGTGTTGCAGGATTACCTCTTGACGCAAGTCTTGAAATTGAGCTTATTGCCCAGTGCAAATTCCCTGTCATCTAAAAATAAAACGAAGGCTTATCACCACTACAGGCTATCTTTATACCACAAAAATCAACAAACCTCCGACCAATAATCTCACCAATAAATTGCACACAGCCTTTACTATATCTTTTTAAGATATAGTAAAGGCTGTGTGGTTTTAAGGAGCTATTAAGCCCAAATAAAACACGAATAAAAAATAAAAAACTCATTATAAAAAACATATTCTGTAACAAAAAAGCTTATAAATATTCGCCATAAAAAAAATCATAATATGCTAATATTAGTGTTATATGAATAATATTAATTTCTTTAAATAAAATATCTTGAGTTGTTTTATGTGATGTTTTTTTTAATATGTTTACACCTTTTTTAACAAAAAGATCGTCATGTACTTTTCATGCTTTTTTAAACGAAAACGACTTTTGTTATTTTGTTATCTATTTGTGAGTTTTCTTTTTATTCCTTTCTTATTATTTGTTGATGTTTGAATATTTTTTTTCGTCTTATCTGTTGTGTCTGACACCTGTCTATTGTTTATTTTATGATTGTTGTAAATTGTTTTCTTGGTTTTTCTTGTGTTTTTGTTTTGTTTTTCTTGCTCTGCTTTATTGTCTCTGTTGTGGGTTTTATTTTTTTCTTTTCTCCGGGGGATTTGCTTCCTGTGCGCTGTGCTCTTTTTGGTGGCTGTTGTTCGTTGGTTGTGTAATGTTATTTTTGTGATTTTGATTCACGATCGGTAAACTGTGGTTCAGGAAACAATCGCGCTCGCTTTTTCCGGTAATTAATAACCCCCCTCATGTCCCGTATACTGATTATTCTTGTCGTGTTTGTTTGTGGAGCTATTGCTGGGTGGAGCTTCAGTGGAGGGAGGCCGAACGGCGGTTCTGCAGCACAAAAAAAAGTACTTGAAGCCTATGGCCTGATGAAGGAGTTTTATGTCGATGAGGTTAATGGTGACAGTCTTGCGGGGGCAGGTATTCAAGGTATGGCTGAGCATCTCGATCCTCACACGGTTTATCTGGAACCGGAAAAGGTATCCTATTCGCAGGCTGAGTTCGACGGAAATTTTGATGGCATTGGCATAGAGTTTGACGTTATTAACGATACGCTGCTGGTTGTGACTCCTCTTTCCGGAGGGCCAGGTGCTGCTGCAGGAATTTCTTCCGGAGACCGGATCATCACTATTGACTCTGTTTCAGCAGTTGGAATTACCCGCCAGGAGGTGCTCAAAAAGCTGAGAGGAACCCGGGGAACGACCGTGCATTTAAAAGTGCTTCGCCCTCGCAGTGGCAAGTTGATGGACTTTTTGGTGACCAGGGGAAAAATATCGACATCGAGTATTGATGCGGCGTTCATGATTGATCATCGTGTGGGGTACATTCGATTGAGTCGATTTATTGCAACGACCGCTGATGAATTCCGCAGGGCACTTGCCTTGTTGAAACAGCAGGGTATGGTAAGGCTTGTGATTGATTTGCGAGGAAATCCGGGTGGGTTTCTTGAACAGGCCGTTGAGGTAGCTGATGAATTCCTCGCTCAGGGAGAGTTGATTGTCTCTACGAAAAGCCGCAAGGGCGGCGAGGATTTGCGATATGTAGCCAAGTCTGGTGGTGGTTATGAGAAAGGTGATCTGATTGTGCTGGTCGACAAGGGAAGTGCTTCAGCCTCTGAAATTCTTGCCGGAGCATTGCAGGATAACGGGAGAGCTCTTGTTGTCGGTGAACTCTCTTTTGGAAAAGGTTTGGTGCAGCGTCAGATCCCGTTTGCTGATGGCTCAGCCCTTCGTATGACCGTCTCAAGATATTATACTCCTTCGGGCCGACAAATTCAGCGCGTTTATCGCAGGGGTATGGCAGGGCGTGAACATTATTTTCAGGATGCAATGACCGATCTCCAGCCCCGGAAACTCTTCGCCCATCCTGATAGTTTATTGTACTTGCAGAACAATGAGGTTTCTGTGTATTATACAGCATCCTTGCCTCAACAGGTGGCGTCGATTCCCGCGACGAGATCGAAGAGGCAAAATAAACTGGCTGAACTGAAAGATGCCGGTGGCATTATTCCTGATTATTGGGTGACGGGCAAGAGTTATTCTGATTTTTATCAAAAACTCTCCCAATCGGGCTCTATTGAGGATATGGCAAGAAAAATTCTTGATAATCCCCGAAGCCTGACCCAGCTTTTCCGCAATTCGCTTGAGCGCTTTATGGTTGGCTATGCAGAAGAGAGTCATTTTGACGCGCTTGTTATCAAAACCTGCCGTGAAAAAAAGATTGACTTTGATCGGGTTGGTTTTATTCGGGATAGAAAATACATTGTACGAGCTGTAAAATCAAAAATCGCTCACCAGCTTTTTGGCGCTGAGGGCCAGTTACGTTTTTTTGTGCTTTATGGTGACCCGGTTGTCAAGGTAGCTGAAAGTGTGCCGGTCAGCAGGCATTGAATGCCCGGTGGCGAAACGTGCGATGCTGGTTGTTTTTATTAATCGTTTAAACTTTTTTTTATGTCGATACTTGAAAAAATCAATGACGCGACCTGTACATTAAGGCTGAAAAATGACTGGCTTAAAATATTTACCTGTCCCGTTCCAACGTCTGCATTCCTCTCATTTGTTACCATTGCGACCATTGATGCTCCCCAACATGCAGTCCTGAGTCTTTTGTATGACATTGAGGTTGCTACAGAATGGGTCTGGAAAACCAAGGAGATGCGGCTGCTGCAGGAGTTGAGAGAAGATGAGGGACGGATCGTCTATCAGCTTGTCAGTGCTCCCTGGCCTGTTTCTGATCGGGAAATCATCACCCGATCGCAGGGATATATGGATCCTGAGACGTCTGAAGTGTTTATCAAGCTTGAGTGTGTCGCGGATTATCTGCCAAAAAATGATAAATATGTCCGGGTCCCCGAGCTTCAGGGGGGATGGAATATTATTCCCCTTTCAGAAAATCAGTGCAGGGTTGTCTTTCGCCTTCATATCGAACCCGGCGGAGAGATTCCATCCTGGCTTGCCAATATTGCTGTTATCGATACACCCTATCATACGATGGTTAATTTGCGGGAAATGGTCAAGAAGGAAAAGTACATGACACCGGTCGATGCTCCATTTCATAAATCAGCCAAAGATGTTATCCAGCATTATGAAAAATTTATAACCGAGTAATTTTTTTGTGTTTCAGGGGCAGGATGGTCAATCATTTTACAAAAGAGAGAGCATGGATATCGCAACGATCCTTCATGGAAATTGGGAGTTTCGCGTTGAGCATAAGGGAATCAAAATATATTCTTCAAGGGTAAACGGTTCCGACGTTTGCGGTTTCAAGGGTGAGACAGAGGTGTCGGTTTCGCTGAAAAAGTTGATCAGCCTTTTTCACGATATGGAAAACTATACTCGCTGGGTTCATCAGCTTGCTGATATGGATGTCCTTGAAAAAACTGAAAGCGTCGAATACGTTGTTCGCCAGATTATCAATACCCCATGGCCTTTGCAAAAAAGAGAGATTATTTTGCGCACGGGGCTGGTATCGGCGGGAGAGAATGCCATAGGAGTTACCATGAAAGGTGAACCGGATTATCTGCCCGACAATCCGAAGTACCACAGGGTGCGTCACTCAATGGGTATGTGGGTTTTTACCCCGACCGATCATGGAACAGTCCATATCTCTTTTGTGATGCATGTTGATCCCGGAAAAGATGTCCCTGCTCCGGTCAGTAATGCCGGCATGTTTGAGGTGCCATTTTATTCACTGAACAATATGAAGAATCTTGTGATGAATGGTTCATATAATCCGCCCTATCCGGAGGAGATAGAACGGCACCTCTCTATTGTTGAAGATGCTGCTGATAAGCCTTGAGCAATTTTTCTGGTCTGACAGGCACGGCACCCACCTCCTGGCAGACCGTGCCGGCAGCAAGATTGGCTATAGTAGCATTGGTCACGATATCAACACCGGTAGCAGCACCGAGCGCAAGCGTACCAATAACGGTATCTCCTGCCCCTGATACATCTGCCACTTCAAGCGATGTTGCTTCAATATGGGTAAAAGAGCCGTTATAGATGGTCATGCCCTTCTCGCCTCTTGTCACAATAATGGTTGCTGCCTTGATTTTTTTCTGGAGCAGACGGCAGGCCTGTTCAACCTCATCATCATTGTTATGGAGTACGATGCCCAGCGATGCCGCCATCTCCAAAAGGTTTGGCTTGAAAACAGAACACCCTTTATAAGCAAAGAAATTATGGAGTTTGGGGTCTACAAGCACCGGGACTTTTCGTTGCTGTGCTGATGTGATGATATGTTGAATGATTTCTGCGCTGAGCAATCCTTTGTTGTAGTCTTCCAGAACGATAGCATCAATCGAGTCGAGTATGGCATCAAAAGAGCCAAGAATCGCTCGTTCAATCTCCTTGTCGACCTCCTTTCTGCTTTCAAAGTCTACTCTTGTGATGTGATGGTTTTGCGAAAGAATTCTTGTTTTGCACGTTGTGGGCCTTGAGGGATCGCAAACCAGCCCTTCGGTTGCAAGTCCCCGATTGCGAAAAAGATCCAGAAGTACCTCCCTGTTGCTATCAGCCCCGGTAATGCCTATCAACAGAGTCTCCGCTCCAAGTGAAAGGGTGTTGAGTGCCACATTCGCGGCTCCCCCAAGCCTGTGATCTTCATGGGTGACATCGACAACCGGTACCGGGTATTCCGGCGAAATGCGCGAGACATGGCCAAAAATATACTTGTCAAGCATGATGTCGCCGATAACAGCAATTCGCTTGCTGTGAAAAGCCTCGAGAATGTTTTTTATGGAGCTGGTTGCCATAACGTCTTGTTTCATGATGTGTTCTGTCGTTGTTCAGTGAAAAATAGCAACAAAATCGGGTTCAGCAATGAATGTTATGATTGTATCGTTTTATTTTTTGCTATTTTTTGTTATAATTAAAGCTAAGCATTTTTAAGCGTTATCTGTAAAAAAAGCAGGAACCAATGTTTGATAGTTTAAGTGATAAATTAGAAGCCACCTTTAAAAAGCTTGCCGGTCAGGCAACCATTAATGAGGTTAATATTGGTCTCGCCATGCGCGATATCAAGAGAGCTCTGCTTGGTGCCGACGTCAACTACAAGGTAGCAAAGAAATTAATTGAAGAAATAAGGGAAAAGTCTCTCGGCGAACAGGTCATCAAAAGCGTATCACCGGCTCAGATGATTGTGAAAATTGTTTACGACGAGCTGACCGAACTGATGGGTGGAGAGCAGAAGCCACTAAACCTTTCTCCCAAGAAACTGCCGGCAATCATCATGGTAGCCGGTTTGCAGGGTTCCGGAAAAACGACATTCTGCGCCAAGCTGGCATTACGGCTGAAGAAGAGCGGGAAACAGCCGATGCTTGTTGCTGCTGACGTTTATCGTCCGGCGGCGGTTGATCAGCTCAAGGCGCTTGGTCAGCAGGTTGATGTGCCTGTATTTGCCATTGAGGAGCAGGATGCCCTGAAGGCGGCTCTTCAGGGTTTGGAGGCTGCACGGTCGGCAGCGAAAGATGTTGTCATTATTGATACGGCTGGACGGTTGCAGATTGATCAACTCATGATGGCTGAGGCTGAGACGTTGAAGCATGCTCTCAACCCTGATGAACTGCTCTTTGTTGTTGACTCCATGATGGGTCAGGAGGCGGTTAATACAGCAAAGGCTTTCAATGATCGTCTTGATTTTGACGGTGTTGTGCTTACCAAGCTTGACGGTGACTCGAGGGGTGGTGCTGCACTTTCGATTCGCCAGGTTGTCGAAAAGCCGATAAAATTTATCAGTATTGGAGAAAAGGTTGACGACCTTGACCTCTTCTATCCCGATCGTATGGCCCAGAGGATTCTGGGAATGGGTGATATCGTGAGCTTTGTTGAAAAAGCCCAGGAAAACCTCGATCTTGAGAAGACGCTTGAGATGCAGAAGAAGTTGATGAAGAATGAGTTTGATCTCAATGACTTTTTCGACCAGTTGCAGCAGCTCAAGAAAATGGGTTCGATTCAGGGGTTGATTGAAATGGTACCGGGATTGAACAAGATGGTTCCCAAGCAGGATCTTGAGAATCTTGATTTCAAGCCCATTGAAGCCATGATCAATTCCATGACAAAGCAGGAAAAAACGACTCCCGATATTATTAATGGAAGCCGTCGGCAGCGAATTGCCAGAGGGAGTGGTACGAAAGTACAGGAAGTTAACCTTCTTTTGAAACAATTCGGTGAAATGAAGAAAATGATGCGTTCGGTATCAAAACTGTCGCAGTCCGGCAGAAAAATTACGTCGCAGAATCTTGCGCTTGACAAGTTTTTAAAACGATAGATTGCACATTCAGTGTCAACAGTAAACATTAACTAAAATACTTTAGCCTTGGTAAAGATTAGACTGAAAAGAGCAGGAAGAAAAAAATTGCCGGTATACCAGATTGTCGTGGCCGATGCGCGCTCACCAAGGGATGGCAAATTTCTTGAGGTTGTTGGCACTTATCAGCCAACAGCGAAACCACATGCTGTCACCATTAAAAAAGATCGTATTGTGTACTGGATGCAGACTGGCGCACAGCCGACAGCAACCGTAAACAGCCTGATCCGTACGACAGGATTGCTCTATGAACTCAGGCTCAAAAGCATGGGTCGCAGCGAGGAAGAAATTACAACCGAGATGGGGAAGTGGCAGGAGCATCAGAACGTAAGACGCCAGAAGAGGCTTGCATTGAAATCCCATCGCCGTAGCGCCAAGAAAGAGGCCGAAGCGAAAGCTGCTACAGGTGGAGAGGCTTAATAACTCTCTTCCGGTGCGCTCAATATGGAACTCTATCTGACAGGCATCATTCTCAAGCCGAAAGGGTTGAAGGGTGAGGTGAAGGTGGAGCCGATTACGGATTTCCCTGAAAGTTTTCTCTCCCGCAAGGAGTATTACGCAGGGGTTTCCGTCGATTCGGTC
>CAINOO010000136.1 GCA_903851535.1 uncultured Chlorobiaceae bacterium
GACGTTCTGAGAATCTGGGATCGGATCTATGATTCAATCGAAAACGATACCATCATCAATGGCAAGATTATCAATCGTGTCAAGGGTGGTATGACGGTCTCCCTTTCCGGTGTCGAAGCCTTCCTTCCCGGTTCGCAGATTGATGTCAAGCCGGTTCGTGATTTCGACGCTCTTGTCGGTCAGACCATGGACTTCAGGGTTGTCAAAATCAATCCGGTTACACAGAATATTGTTGTCAGCCATAAAGTTATTCTCGAAGAGGCTTATGCCGCCCGCCGTGAAGAGATGCTTGCCAATATCAAGGTGGGTATGGTTCTTGAAGGTACAGTCAAGAACATTACCGACTTCGGTATCTTCGTCGATCTTGGCGGTCTTGATGGTCTGGTACACATTACCGACATCACCTGGGGCAGAATCAACCATCCTTCAGAGGTTGTTGATCTTGACCAGCCGATCAAGGTTGTGGTTGTCGGTTTTGACGAGAACACCAAGCGTGTTTCGCTCGGCATGAAGCAACTTGAGTCTCACCCCTGGGAAAATATCGAGATCAAGTATCCTGTCAGCTCGAAAGCACAGGGTCGTGTTGTCTCCATTACCGATTACGGCGCTTTTGTCGAAATCGAGAAGGGTATTGAGGGGCTTGTCCACATCTCCGAGATGAGTTGGACACAGCACATCAAGCATCCAGGTCAGTTTGTCACGCTTGGCCAGGAGGTCGAATGTGTGATCCTCAATATCGACAAGGATCATACCAAGCTCTCCCTCTCCATGAAACGGGTGAACGAAGATCCATGGATTGCCCTTTCTGAAAAATATATTGAAGGCTCCCTGCACAAGGGCAGTGTCAGCAATATCACTGATTTCGGTGTTTTTGTTGAGCTTGAGCCCGGTGTTGACGGTCTGGTCCACATTTCAGACCTCTCATGGACCAAGAAAATCCGCCACCCAAGTGAGCTGGTCAAAAAGAATCAGGAGCTGGAAGTCAAGGTGCTCAAATTTGACGTCCATGCCCGCCGCATCGCTCTTGGCCACAAACAGATCAACCAGGATCCCTGGGACGAGTTTGAACAGAAGTATGCCGTAGGTGCAGAGACTCCAGGAGAGATATCACAGATCATCGAGAAGGGCGTTATTGTCATTCTGCCTGGTGATGTTGACGGTTTTGTACCGGTATCACACCTGCTTCAGGGTGGGGTAAAAGATATCCATTCATCGTTCAGCATTGGCGATGCACTGCCGCTTCGCGTCATTGAATTTGACAAGGAGAACAAGCGCATCATTCTCTCAGCCCTTGAATATTTCAAGGACAAGAACAAGGAAGAGATCGAAGCCTACCTGGCAGCTCATCCCAATGAGAAAAAGGAGATTGAGGCGGCTACGGCTGAACTCGAACCTCCGGTCAAATCCTCCGAGAAAAAAGTCAGCGAAAGAGTGTAAGATAACGGGCTCTCTCTCTGGTTGTACCCAGTAAATAAAAAAAGCCTTCTCTGTAATGGGGAAGGCTTTTTTTGTTCTCAGTACCCGTAACTTTTCAGCAGGTTGTTTTTCTTTCGCCAGTCTGGCCGTACCTTGATGAAAAGTTCAAGGAATACCGGACGCCCAAGCATCTCCTCAATATCTTTTCGTGCTGTCTGGCCAAGTTTTTTCAGGGCAGCTCCCTTGCTTCCGATCAGGATCTGTTTCTGGGTATCACGTTCAACAATGACCGAGCAACGGATAAGATCCTTTCTCGTCGGATCATTTTCGTGCTGCTCCTTGAACTCATCAATAACCACTTCGGTGGAGTAGGGTACCTCACGGCCGTAGAGCAGAAATATTTTTTCGCGTATGATTTCACTCACAAAAAAGCGCTCCGGAGCCGTACTGAGCGTATCTTCGGGATAGAGCGGATAGTTGAGAGGAAGAAACGGACGGATGGTGTCGATGAGCTGGGGGAGGTTCGTCGATTTCAATGCTGAAACAGAGAGCACAGCCTCCGGGTTCCAGGTGTTTCTGACAAACTCTTCAGCCTGCTGTTGACGCTCTGCCGTCACCAGATCGCTTTTATTCAGCACGGCAATAACCGGTTTTCCTGACGGTTTCAGCCATTCACTGAAGAGCTCTTCGGCGAATGGACGGTCAAAAAAATCTTTTTTGCCTGAAAAGGGAAGGAGCGCAAGGACAACATCAGCATCCTTGAGGGTATCTCGGATCACTCCAAGCATTGATTCATGAAGTTTCTGTTGTGGCTTCATGATTCCGGGCGTATCAAGAAAGATAATCTGGCACTTGTCATTATGGTAGATGCCGGTAATTTTTTTTCTCGTAGTTTGCGGCTTATGTGTTACAATAGAGAGCTTGTAGTCGAGCAGTTCGTTGAGCAGGGTTGACTTGCCTGCATTGGGCGGTCCGATAATCATCGCGAAACCGCAGGAAAAAGGAGAGGAGGCCATGGAACTTTTTTTGTGAAAGGTTCAGTCTGTTGATAGATACAATACCGCACTATACTAAATTAAGCTCTCTGATGATAATGAAAAAGGGGTAACTCAACTCGAATGGAAAAACAATCCAGTCACGACCCGTGGCTTCTGGTTCCGATGGCAGGACTTCTTGTTTTTGGACTGATGGCCATCTACAGCGCAACCAATGGAACCGGGGACCCTTCGCTCTTTTACCGCCAGTTGGCATGGGCTTTTTTCAGTCTTGTTGCGTTGGTGTTTGTCTACTATAACGATGCTCGTTTTATCAAGGAAAACGCCTATGTTTTTTACGCTGTCGGACTGCTTCTCCTTGTGGCTGTTTTGGTATTTGGTAAAAAAATTGCTGGACAGACCAGTTGGATGAAAATCGGGATGTTCAGTTTTCAGCCTTCTGAAATAGCCAAGATGGCCACCATCATTGCACTTGCACGCTTTCTTTCCGATGACGAAACTGATATCGGTTCAATAAAGCACCTGCTTCTTGCCCTTGCAATCTCCTTTACTCCTGTTCTGCTTATCATGCTGCAACCGGATATGGGGACCATGCTCACCTTTCTGCCATTGATTGCTACCATGCTTCTTATGGCAGGGTTTGATATCTATATTTTAATGCTGATTGTTTTTCCGGTTATTCTTATTGCCTCCGGTTTTTTCAGTATTTACGTTATTGTTGCTCTTGGACTGATTTTGATGACCGTACTGATTATCGAGCACAAGAAATTCAAATTTCATCAACTCGTTGTTATTGGTTCCGCTCTTGCTGCCAGCATC
Organism: uncultured Chlorobiaceae bacterium; assembly: GCA_903851535.1. Lineage (GTDB taxonomy): Bacteria > Bacteroidota > Chlorobiia > Chlorobiales > Chlorobiaceae > Chlorobium. The sequence continues at coordinate 3,231 of CAINOO010000136.1, forward strand.
TTTACCCACCGCTTTGCAAGCGAACTCCTCAAGCCTCATCAGATAAAAAGGATCCAGACCTTTATTGATCCCATGTCGGACCCCAGGGGAGCAGGCTATAATGTTCTCCAGGCTAAAATAGCGATCAGTTCGGGCGGTTTTTTCGGAAAAGGTTTTCTTGAAGGCACACAAACCCAACTGCGTTTTATTCCTGCCCAGTGGACTGATTTTATTTTTTGTGTTATTGCCGAAGAGCTCGGTTTTCTTGGCGCATCACTTTTGATAGCCCTCTATCTCACACTCATTCTCAGAATAATCTGGGCAATTTATTCGATAAACAACAAGTTTGTCGAGCTGACACTTTCAGGATATGTTGCCCTGCTTTTTATCCATGTTTTTGTCAATATCGGTATGACGCTTGGCGTTATTCCCGTTATTGGTGTTCCTCTGCCGTTTGTCTCTTATGGAGGCTCTTCCCTGGTCGGGAACATGATTATGGTTGGATTGGCGATGAATTTTTATCGGAACAGGCGAAGTCTTGGCTATTCAGGGAGATTGGAGTAATACGTTCTCATTGTGCCATCGTCGGGAAACAAAAGGAATATGGAGAACCATAGACAAAAAACCGTTGCGGCTGTAACTCTTGGATGTAAGCTGAACTACTCGGAAACGTCCGCTATTCTTGACGATTTATGCAAACAAGGATGGCGACTGTCGTCGATAGAGGAGGGTGCGGATCTTGTTGTGATTCATACCTGTGCCGTGACAAAACAGGCTGAACAAAAATGTCGTCAGAAAATAAGGGGGATAATAAGAAAAAATCCCGCGAGCCGCATAGCGGTTATTGGCTGCTATTCCCAGTACAATCCGGATGCCCTTTCTGCAATACATGGGGTCGATGCCATACTTGGCAGCAACGACAAATTTTCCATACAATCGTATAACGACATCACTTTTGGCACCATACCGCTCCCGCTTGTCAAGGTTTCTCCAGCATGGACGTTTGATGAAGTCTATTCGGGCTATTCGCTTCATGCAGCCGAGAGTGCGGAAAGAACCCGTGCATTTTTGAAAATTCAGGATGGCTGTGATTATGGATGTTCATACTGTGCAATTCCTCTCTTCAGAGGCAGGTCACGCTCAATACCTGCCGACAGCATTGTCGAACGGGCTCACACGCTTGCCTTATCGGGTTATCGGGAAATTGTGCTTACCGGTGTCAATACAGGCGATTACCGCTCGGGCGGACTCAAGTTATGTGATCTTTTACGCAAGCTTGAAGAGGTCAATGTCAGTCGTATCCGTATCAGCTCCATAGAGCCTGATATTGTTGATAATGAGCTCATATCGCTGGTCGCGGGATCAAAAAAAATTGCACCTCATTTTCATATTCCCCTTCAAAGTGGTTCCGACACAATCCTGCGCGCCATGCGCCGCCGTTATGATACCGCCGTTTATCGCGACAGGGTAGAGCAGTCAGTTCAGCGCATTGCGGAATGTGCCATTGGCGCTGATGTCATTGTTGGTTACCCTGGTGAAACAGAGGAGGATTTTCTTCAGATGTACCATTTTATCGAGAAACTTCCCCTCGCCTCCCTTCATGTGTTCAGTTGTTCCGTTCGGCCTGGAACTTCGCTTGCCCGCCAGATTGCAAACCGGGAGCTCAAGCCGGTTGATCCTCCGGAGATCGCACGGCGCTACAGGGAACTGACCGGGCTTGGACGGAGGCTTGAAGCCCATTTCAAGGAGCGCTTTACCGGCAAAGAGTGCAGGGTACTTTTTGAGCGTTCAAAGCCTGCAGGAGCGAGCATGCTGCAATGCAGCGGCTATACGCGCAACTATCTCAGAGTCATGGTTGAGTGCATCGATGTCGAGCAGCAACAACTCTTCGCAGGCAATGAATTGCCGGTTTTGATAGACTCTCTTGACAAGGATTTGAATTTAAAAGGGAGAGTGCTATCTTGAATTTCAAGACTGCTCTTATCTCTCTTATCAACGAAATCATTATAATCCATGCCTATTAAATCCCGTATCCGTTCAATTCCCGATTATCCGAAAAAAGGGATTCTTTTTCGTGATATTACCACACTCATCAAGGATCCGGTAGGTTTCAGGCTGGTTATTGACAGTCTGACACAGCACTACCTGCAGGCAGGCATGGATTTTGATGTTATTGTCGGTATTGAGGCAAGAGGATTTATTATCGGCGGCGCTCTCTCCTATACGCTTGGCAAAGGGTTTGTACCCGTCAGAAAGCCAGGAAAACTGCCCGCAGAGGTTGTTTCGCAAGAATACCAGCTTGAGTACGGAAGCGACACGATAGAAATCCATGTTGATGCACTTGTTGCGGGCCAAAAGGTACTTCTTGTTGATGATCTTCTTGCTACCGGAGGCACGGCTCTGGCTGCAGCAGCATTGGTCGAAAAAGTCGGCGGAATCGTTGCCGAGATGGCTTTCATTGTGAACCTGCCTGATATCGGAGGTGAGAGAAAACTTCTCGAAAAGGGATACAATGTCTATTCACTGACCGACTTTGAAGGTGAGTGAGGTGAGGTAACACGAAGATTTTGGCACTTCATCCCTGAAACGGCAGCTTCGGCTGCCGTTCATTTCCTGCAGTAACCCTCTTTTCTGCAACCACGCTTTCTGTGCTGAATCTACTCGCTTTCGCTTTTCAGGCTTTCACTCACTGCGTGCTTGAACTCCTTCGAGATTTTAAATGTCGGTACGTTTTTCGGCTCAACGGTCACCTTTTCACCTGTTCGCGGGTTCCTTGCCTGGCGAAAATTTTTATGCCGGATATTGAACGAACCGAACCCCCTGATCTCAATTCGCTTTCCGGTTTTCAGCGAATCAATAATGCTCTCAAACAGACAGTCAACGACAGACTCTGTTTCATTCTTTGTCAGGCCTGTTCTGTGGGCAATAACATTGACAAGATCAGCCTTTGTGGTCGTTTTTCCCATGGTAAAAAACAGCTTGGATTGTTATGAAATATATACTTATTTAAACCAAAGATGAAACGCAACAATTCCCATAAAAACAGCGAAAGCTTTACGGAGTACCTCGCCCGAAAGGTTTGTGGCAATTTTTGCACCAAAATAGGCCCCTCCAAAGAGTCCTGCAGCAATGACAAGACCGATCCAGATGTTCTCACCGGAAATTTTTCCTGCGCGATAATACTCCATTACACCAAGAAAGCCGACCGGCAAAAGCAATGCCATCAGTGATGTTGCAATAGCACTCTGCTGGGTCATTCCGAAAAGCAGTGCCAAAGCAGGAACAATAATGATGCCGCCTCCAACGCCGAACAGACCTGAAAGAATGCCGGCAGCAAGACCAACAGCAAGTAATCCAATCAGTTGCATGGGATTCATCCTGTAGCCCCGGTTATGCTTTGGCAGAGCCTGAAGTCGACGGACCACACTCTGTAATCTCCTTTATCTCCATTGCGTTGAGTGACTCCCTTTCGATAAGTATTTCGGCTAACCGGTGCAGAACTGCGCGTTTTTCCTTGAGAATATTTTTTGCGTTTTCCATGCATGCCATAATAATATTGCGAACCTCGACATCAATCTGTAGGGCCGTCTCCTCACTGTACTCGCGAATATGGGAGTAATCCTTTCCAAGAAAAACCTCCTTGTGGCTGTCGCCATAGTTTATCGGTCCGAGTGTTTCACTCATACCCCACTGTCGCACCATTCGTCGGGCCAGATCAGTGGCCTTTTCAATGTCGTTTGCCGCGCCAGTACTGCTCTCACTGAAAACGAGTTCTTCGGCTACCCGTCCTCCCAGTGCGTAGGTAATCATTGCAAGAAGATACTCCCTGTTATGGGTATAGCGATCCTCAAGCGGCAGGTAGGCGGTAAGGCCGAGACTTCTTCCCCTTGGAATAATGGTCACCTTGTGGATTGGATCCGACCCTTTCGTATAGATGGAAACCAGCACATGGCCCGCTTCGTGATAGGCTGTCAGCTTTTTCTGTTCATCAGAAATAAACATGCTTTTTCTCTCCGGGCCCATCAATATTTTATCACGTGCCTGCTCAAAATTGTTTGCGGTAATAAGCTCCTGCTCATTGCGAGCGGCCAGAAGTGCTGCTTCATTGACAAGATTGGCCAGGTCAGCACCGGAGAACCCCGGGGAGCTTTTCGCCAGAATAGTGATATCGACACTCCCGTCAAGTGGTGTATTTCTCGTATGGATTTTCAAAATAGCCTCGCGTCCGCGGATATCGGGCTTGTCGATAGTTATCTGGCGGTCAAAGCGTCCCGGTCGCAGCAGCGCAGTATCAAGTACATCCGGGCGGTTTGTTGCTGCAATGAGGATCACATTCTCGTTTGTCGTAAAACCATCCATTTCAACAAGCAATTGGTTCAGTGTCTGCTCCCGTTCATCATGACCACCACCAAGTCCGGCACCCCGGCTTCGTCCGACTGCGTCGATTTCATCAATAAAAACAATGCAGGGCGAATTCTTTTTGGCCTGTTCAAAGAGATCCCGTACCCTTGCAGCTCCTACACCAACAAACATTTCAACGAAATCCGCACCTGAAATGGAGAAGAAGGGCACCTTGGCCTCTCCCGCAATGGCTTTGGCAAGCAGCGTTTTACCCGTTCCAGGGGGGCCGAGAAGCAGAACCCCTTTCGGAATTTTTCCGCCAATTTTCTGGAATTTCTCAGGATTTGTAAGAAACTCTACCGTTTCCTGTAACTCTTCAACCGCCTCGTCAACACCAGCCACATCCTTGAAGGTTATTTTAACCTCAAATTCGCTCACCATCTTTGCTCGACTTTTACCGAAGCTGAAAATATTTTTTGACTGGGCTCCGTTTTGGTTTCCCATTCGTCTGAAAAGAAAAAAATAGAGGAGACCGAAAATAATCCACGGGGCGAAGAGCACAAAAAAGGTGTTCAGGCCGCTCGACCCCTCCTCAATTTTGATCACGACACCCTTTTCTGCCAGGAGGTCTGCCTGCTCAAGGCTGAATGAGGGAACCCGCACAGCAAAGCGATCACCCTGAACACTTGTTTTATTGATCAACGGAAGGGTTGTTGATGTAGCAAGCTTTCCGTTCAGCATTACTGATTTATCTTCAAAAGTTTTTACGGTAACCTCGGTCAGGAGGTTTTTCGAAAGAATGGATTTATACTCGTTATAGGTAATTTCAGGGCTGTCGGTTCCTGCAAAAAAACGTTGAAACATAAAAAGCATCAACAGTCCACCGACCAGAAAAACGAGAAAGCCGGGAAACTTTCCCTGAGCGTTCCCTCCTCCTCCCTGAAACCACCCGGAGCTACGCCCTTCCTCATTCACCGGTTTGAACTTATTTCGGGAAGCATCTTTTCCTGACTTCTTAACGGGGTTTTCAGGCATAAAACAGGCAGAGTGATGATATAAAATGTAACTTGCTATCTTCAAAGTAATTAAAATTAAAACGACAATCGAAAACAAAAAGTTTTTTTACCATGTTTCATCGACCGAAAAGTTGTTTTCTTTACGCTCCGGGATTCAATACTTTCGGGTTAATCTTTTATCTTGTGGTTGAAAGCAGTGAGTTTTTCTTAAATTCACTGCCTTGAGAGAGTTGCCTGTCAGAAACAATTAACAGTATGGCGTTCATTATGGTTGGTCAAAGGGTTAGAACCAGGTTTGCACCTTCTCCAACAGGATATTTACATGTAGGCGGTCTGAGAACCGCCCTCTATAACTACCTGTTTGCAAAAAAAATGTGCGGTGATTTCATCATCAGAATTGAAGACACCGATCAAACCCGGATGGTTGAAGGGGCGCAGCAAAATCTTGTCAAAGCCCTTGAATGGGCGGGAATTGTGGCTGATGAAAGTCCCCAGAAAGGTGGAAATTACGGTCCTTATGTTCAGTCCGAAAGGCTCGATATCTATGCCGGCTATTGTCAGCAACTGCTTGACGACCAGCATGCCTACTACTGTTTTGCCTCGCATGAGGAGCTTGAGGAAAACCGTCAGCTTCAGATAAAGCAGGGACTTCAGCCAAAATATAACAGGAAATGGCTTCCTGAAGAGATGGGCGGTTCCATGCCTCCGAGTGCCATAAGAAAAAAACTTGATGAGGGTACTCCCTATGTCATACGCATGAAAGTGCCCGATTACGTTTCAGTCTGGTTTGAGGATATTATCAGGGGCCCCGTTGAATTTGATTCAGCAACCATTGATGATCAGGTGCTGATGAAATCCGATGGTTTTCCGACCTATCACTTTGCCAGTGTCATCGACGATCACCTGATGGAGTTTACCCATATCATTCGGGGAGAGGAGTGGCTCTCCTCAATGCCCAAACACCTTCTCCTCTACGAGTTTTTCGGCTGGGAACCTCCAAAGGTAGCCCATCTGCCGCTTTTGCTCAACGCTGATCGCTCAAAACTGAGCAAACGCCAGGGTGACGTTGCCGTCGAAGATTATATTCGCAAGGGGTACAGCAATGAGGCGATCATCAATTTTGTCGCCATGCTTGGCTGGAACGAAGGAGAGGGGAGCCAGCAGGAGGTCTACAGCATGGAGCAACTGATTGAGAAGTTTTCGCTTGAACGGGTTGGCAAGGCCGGTGCCGTCTTCAATATCGATAAACTCAACTGGCTCGAAAAACAGTACATCAAGAGCCGTCCAACAGAGAATCTTGTTGCGGTCATAAAGCCGATTCTTCTGGCCGAACTCGAAAGTAAAAAGTCGCTGATGCCTCTCGACATCATTACCGGTGACGAGTATCTCGCAAATGTCATAGAGTTGATGCGCGAGCGAGTCGGGTTTGAGCATGAATTTGTGTCCTTCTCTCCCTACTTCTTTTTTGAGCCCGATTCCTACGATGAGGAGGCAGTCAAGAAGCGCTGGTTGGCCGACACCAATGCCCTTCTTCGTGAGTTTACCGATATTCTTTACACTCTTGAGGAGTTCACTGCCAGCAATATTGAGGCCAACCTCAAGGAGTTTGTCGCTCCAAAGGGGCTTAAAGCGGCGGCTCTTATTCACCCGCTACGGATTGTTACCTCAGGGGTGAGTTTCGGACCGAGCCTCTATCACATGCTCGAAGTACTTGGAAAGGAGACCGTACTGCGTCGTATCCTGAAGGGAATCGAAACTATTGTAGTGCCGGTTTAGCAGAGGCAACAGGAGCAGGGAGCACACCGTCAAGTTCTCCTTGCTGTTGTTTTTTCTTTTGAAGTGAAAGAATTATTCCTATATTTTGCCTCTTGATGGACAGATAGCTCAGTTGGTAGAGCAAAGGACTGAAAATCCTTGTGTCGTGGGTTCGATTCCCTCTCTGTCCACAC
>CAINOO010000137.1 GCA_903851535.1 uncultured Chlorobiaceae bacterium
GGGGTTTTGAGTGCCGCTTCAAGCCGCCGTGCACGGTAGAGTGGCGAGGGGCGCCACAGTTTCAGTATGGCCTGCACCTCCTGCGGGATAGTAATCCAGCGCTCGGTGCTCATCTCCTGTTCAATAAGGTTCATCGGAAAAACCTTTGCAAGGGCGTCCGGGCCTATCGGGTTGCCATCCGGCCCCAAAGGCGGTGGCAGCGGCACAGGAAGGTCAGCCTGAATGTTGTACCACTGGCGAGGCATCTCATCCTCATTCAGCAGGATCTTCGTAAATTCCGAACTCATGATTGTTCTGGTTTTGTTTTTTTTATCACAAATCAAATAATCGTTCCAGAGAGGAGTCTATCAGGTGATATAACCCCATTGTATGAACTGAGGCCGTAGCTCGGGTTCACTTTTAAACGCTTGATAATAAAGGTATTCAGGAGCCAGATCCGCCCCATTAGGCCAAACAAGAGTATCGAGCTCCTTATCAACAACAAATGCTGAAAAATTCGCTCTATCCGTTAACGACTCGAATACCGGGCCTTTTAAAGCATCAGCAAGATCAGCCACACCTTCCCGTCCATTGTTGAATACGACTTTTACCCTGTAATCTCCAAGGTATCTGGCATCTTTAACATGAAGAAACATAGGTGATCACTCCAGTGGTTCAATTTGGTTGGGCTCTTCATTATTTTTGCAACGCTCCCAATTCGTCAGTAATTCATCGTTGTGGAGTTCATACCATTCGAGAATATGACGGAGTGCCCGTTTCGGGAATTTACCTTCAACGATGCCGGTCAAAATTTCTACGGTAATTTCGTATCCCGCATATTTTGCGTGAAAATGTGGAGGTGAATGATCATCCCAGTACATGGCTATGATGATTCCGAGGAATCTGCTTATTATCGGCATTTGTACTTTTCTTGCTTTATGACCTCATACCAGTATGTTCGTAAGAATCAGGTATAAAACTTGCCTTTGCATGTTTTTGACATCCAGAAGCGTTGGTGCGTGACAATGAACAGAGGAGATATTGAGGTACCGAAGACGGGAATCGAACCCGTACGTCCATTGCTGAACACGGGATTTTAAGTCCCGGGCGTCTACCAATTCCGCCACTTCGGCAAGTCATTGTTGCGTGACAAGTCAAGCAATTTACTATCTTCACACTCTTTCCCAAAAAAATAAATCTCTTCTCTCCCCGACTGCTCTTGTTCTTGTTATGGAAGCCGTTAACGGGAAAAATGGTCAAATCCCCTGATTGAGGAGAGGTCTATTTTCATTCCATAAATATCGCTCAACAGCACCCCTTCCTTTGCGTCGGTGGTTTCACCGATAACAGCGATCTCCTTGTTGTCGGCAATGAGCGGGTACTCCTCCCTTGGGATGGTAAAGAGCAACTGATACTCCTCGCCCCCAGTCAGGGCCCAGGTGAGTGCATCGTCCTGCAGCTCATCGGCAATCAGACGCGTACTGCTCTCGATTGGAATACGGCCTTCATCAATCAGCGCACCAACTCCCGATTGGCGGCAGAGATGCTGAAGGTCAGAGCTGAGGCCATCAGAAATATCGATCATCGAAGAGGGACAAACAGCGCGCGAATGAAAAAACCGGACCATATCGATACGGGCAACGGGGAGCAACTGCCGCTGTATCGCCTCGCGATACTCCATAAGGTCGGCCATCACGTTTTTGCTGTAGCTCTCGTTGTTTTCGATATGGTTCAGCATGATCTCTTTTTCACGCATGAGAAGTTTAAGGCCAGCCGCAGCACCGCCAAGCGAGCCTGTGATGCAGATAAGCTCTCCCGGCCCTGCACCGCTTCGGCGGGTGATCTCTTTTTCTGAAACCTCCCCGATCATGGAGACCGAAATGACCAGGCCAGAACGTGACGAGGAGCTGTCACCACCGGCAATGGCAAGGCCGTACTCCCTGGCTGCATGGCTCATGCCTCGGTAGAGCTCCTCAACCATTGCCACCGAAAAAGAGGCAGGAATGGCAAGAGAGATCAACGCATAGCGGGGGAGCGCATTCATGGCGCAGATATCGGATACATTGACGCTGATGGCCTTGCTGCCAAGATGACGCAGTGGTGTTGTCAAGAGATCGAAGTGCACCTGGTCGACAAGCATATCGGTTGTGGCTACCTGCAAAAGCTCCGTTGAAGGGCAATAAACGGCACAGTCGTCACCTATTCCCGTCAGGAGTTCCGGCACGGCAGAGAGGGTAGGCTCGGCAAGGATAGCGATTTTGTCGATAAGACCGAACTCCCCGACGTCCGACATAGCTTTATATGACATATTTTTACGTAAATTAAAGTTTGCGGAGGGTAGCGGCATGCCGCACCCTGTTCCCCCGCTGTAAAGCAAGGGTTTTACTCTCAATAACAGAAAGACAATATCTGCTTTTTATGGGTTTTTTTGACAATTTCAAAATATCAAGGCTGAAAGAGGGGCTCGAAAAAACCCGCGACACACTTCGGGAAAAACTTGCTATCATCACCAAAGGGAAAACGGAGATAGATGAAGAGTTCCTTGAAGAGCTCGAAACCATTCTCGTTGCCGCCGATGTTGGTGTCGAGACCACGCTCGGGATTGTTGATGCGATCACCGAGCGGGCAAAAAATGAGACCTACCACTCGGAAAATGAGCTGAACAGAATGCTGATGGAGGAGATTCAGCTCATGCTTGAGGTAACCGGAGAGGAGCATCCGCTTGATTTTGATGCACCCCTTCCGGCAAAACCCTATGTCATTTTGATTGTTGGGGTAAATGGTGCCGGCAAGACCACCAGTGTTGCCAAGCTGGCTCATAATTACGATAAAGCGGGTAAAAAAGTAATTATAGCGGCGGCCGATACCTTCAGGGCCGCAGCTTATGAACAGCTCCAGATATGGGCAGACAGGGCCGGTGTGCCCATGATCGGTCAGGGACAGGGCTCCGATCCTGCTTCGGTTGTTTACGATGCCGTCAGTGCGGCGGTATCGAGAAATGCTGACGTTGTCCTTGTTGATACCGCCGGGCGGCTGCACAACAAAAGTCATCTGATGGAAGAGCTGGCCAAAATCATGCGTGTGGCAAAAAAGAGGATTCCCGAAGCTCCGCATGAGGTGCTGCTGGTGCTCGACGGTACCACAGGCCAGAATGCCGTGCAGCAGGCGAGGGAATTCACGAAGTTTGTCCATGTTACCGGTCTGGTGGTTACCAAGCTTGACGGTACCTCCAAAGGTGGCATCGTGCTCTCCATTTCACGTGAACTGAAACTGCCCGTCAAATATATTGGTGTCGGAGAGAAAATTGACGACCTTCAACTCTTCGACCGGGCCGAGTTTGTTCAGGCATTACTGGGACGGGAGCAGAAGTCCTGAAATACAAAATATCCCGAGGGCATTACAACGGAGCAGTCCCCGACACGGGCAGCTCACCCTCTCTTTTGGAAAAGATTTTGGAAGCATGATCAATGCCATTTTTTATCAGAACTCCGGGATAAGGTGAAGAGACGGATTCCTGTCAAGCCTGAATAGAGACTATTTTTGTAAGGTATTTCGGAATTACTTTTTTTTGAGCGCATAATGAACATAGCAGCAGATACAGTTGTGGATGGGGTGTCGCAGGTCATGATCAATAAGGGTGATAAAAATGTATGCCGACTATGTGGTGGATCAGTAGTACCTCGATTCAGCCTGGTTGTTTTACAAAAGTACCGGGTACACTACGTTCAATGCGCAGCATGTCAATCATTGCAAACGGAAACTCCCTTTTGGCTTGATGAGGCATACCAAAACCATAATCTGTCGAGCCTGGATACCGGGGCCGTTCAACGCAATATGCATAACCTGGCAGCCTGTTATTGTCTATCGAAGCTGTTTGGAGTCAAAAATGTCCTGGATATTGGAGGAGGCGATGGATTATTGTGCAGGATGCTTCGTGATTACGATATAAACTGCTATGTCAAAGATAAATATGCAAGTCCTGTTTATGCACAGGGATTTACTGATCATGATTTTGACAAGCCCGACATGGTGATTGGTTTTGAAGTTCTCGAACACTTTGCCAATCCTGATGCTGAATTGGATGATTTGTTTGTCAATGATTCGAAAATGTTCTTGCTGAGCACCTCAATCTATAGCGGGGAACGTGAGGATTGGTGGTATCTATCGCCAGAATCAGGGCAACATGTCTTTTTTTACAGTGAAAAAGCAATGGATTTGATTGCAAAAAAATACGGTTACACGATGATTATCCAGGACGGTTTTATTCTTTTTGCAAAAGACGCATCATGGCTTAAAAAGGTTATCGCCAGGCTGTTGTTACATGAACGGGTTTGCCATCTCCTCAAAGCCTTTGTTGTGATCCTCCCGGCTCGTGGTGTCTGGAAAGATCACCTGTTTCAGGTTGATAAATCCAGACAGGCGCAGATGCAGCTTTAATAACCGACGGACAATAATCCCGGTCATTTTTTTTAAAAAACAGCTTCTTCACAGAAATTGCTTTTGTGGTGGCATGGGATCAGGCATGAAACAGGTACCGATATCAATCATGAGAGAAGTGTCAAAACCAGTGAACGGGATGATAGCCCCGACATTGCACAACAATCATAATAAACTGCTCGGGCTTGAGGTTATACGATTTGTCTCTGCCCTGTCGGTATTGGTTTGGCACTATCAGCACTTCTTCTATAGAGCCGACAAGCCCACTGACTTCGTCAGAGAGCATCAGCCACTGTATTCGTTTTTTGGTTTTTTTTATGATTATGGATATAATGGCGTCCAGGTTTTTTGGTGTATTAGCGGGTTTATATTTTTTTGGAAATACAGATATGCAATTGCTGAAAAAATTATCAATGCAAAATCGTTTTTTGTCTTGCGATTTTCACGACTGTATCCCTTGCACCTTGTAACGTTGTTGCTTGTTGCGTTACTCCAGTCGATCTACTTCTTTTATAAAAATTTTTACTTCGTTTATCAAAACAACAACGTCAAACATTTCTTGTTGCAATTATTTCTTGCAAGCAGTTGGGGTTTCGAAAAGGGCGCCAGTTTTAATGGACCAATTTGGTCAATATCTGTTGAAATCCTGATTTACCTGTTTTTTTTTATTATCCTGCGATATATTGGGTCGTCACTCTTTATCAATATTGCCGTTGTATTTCTCTGTGTTATTGCCAAACTTGCCGATTTTTCAAATTCCATTTTCGATTGTCTGGCGTTTTTTTATGTCGGTGGACTTTCTGCCATAGCACTTCAGTATTTTGAGAAGACGAAATATCAAAATGTACTCCGTGCCTTCACCTTGTGTTTCGTTGTGCTGTTTCCCCTGGTCGTATTTATTGACAATATGTATCAAAACCAGTATTTTGCCTATTTTTTTCTGATACTCTATGTTCCGAATCTGCTTTATCTTGGGGCTCAAAATGTAGCGGTGCATCCGGTCATGCAAAAAATTATTGAGGCTGTTGGTAATATGACCTACTCAAGCTACCTGATACATTTTCCGCTTCAGCTTATCATCGCACTCTATTGTCTTTGGACACAGCAAGCCATACCTCGCCATAGCACTCTTTTTTTTGCTGGTTTTATGCTTGGAACACTTGTTGTTTCATATTACGTTTACCGTTTTTTTGAAATGCCGGTACAAGCCAGTATCAGAAAAAGATTCAGGTAGGAGATGCTGCATAATCCGGCAAGAAAAATATCAATGCTCTCTCATCTCTTTGTATCAGTGAAATTCAGGCATAACCAAACACTGCAGATGCAGTTTACCCGAACCCGATGAAGAAAATACTTGTAACCGGGGGCGCCGGCTTTCTTGGCTCACACCTCTGTGAACGACTTTTGAAAGAGGGAAATGAGGTGATTTGTGTCGACAACTTCTTCACAGGCAGCAAGGAAAATATCGCTCATCTTGTCGGCAACCCCTATTTTGAGCTTATTCGGCATGATGTCACCTTCCCTCTCTATGTCGAGGTCGATCAAATCTATAATCTTGCCTGTCCGGCAAGTCCGGTTCATTACCAGCATGATCCGGTGCAGACCACCAAAACAAGCGTGCATGGAGCTATCAATATGCTTGGACTTGCAAAACGATTGAATGCTCGTATACTGCAAGCCTCCACCAGTGAAGTTTACGGTGACCCGGAAGTGCATCCACAGACAGAAAGCTATTGGGGCAAGGTTAACCCGATAGGAATCCGTAGTTGCTATGACGAAGGAAAACGGTGTGCTGAAACACTTTTTTTTGACTACCACCGCCAGCACCATCTTGCTATCAAGGTTGTTCGTATTTTTAACACCTACGGCCCACGAATGCACCCGCATGACGGACGTGTCGTCAGCAACTTTATCGTTCAAGCCCTTAAGGGCGAAGAGATAACCATTTATGGAGAGGGTAACCAGACACGCAGCTTTTGCTACGTTGATGATCTTGTCGAAGCCATGCTGCGTATGATGGCAACACCGGCAGGCTTCACCGGACCGGTGAACATCGGCAACCCAATAGAATTCACCATGCTGGAACTTGCTGAAAAAGTTGTTTCGCTTGTCAAGAGTTCATCAAAACTTGTTTTTTGTCCCTTGCCATCCGATGATCCGAGGCAAAGGCAACCTGATATCACACTGGCTAAAAAAGAGCTTGATTGGCAGCCTCAAATCAATCTCGAAAATGGCTTGAAGAGCACCATCGCTTACTTTCGCAAAACACTTGCTATACAATCAGCAGGATAAACACGGCTGAAGGATTATGTTATCAACAGGTATCGGAGATTGATCTTTCGAGGTTGCGCTCCTCGGCCGATTGCGGGGGAGCGCTTGCGGAAGGTATGGTCATGAATGGTTCTGTTTGCCGATTGCAACAGTGCCCGGAAGCTGTTGTCGCTCCAAAACAAAATACAGGAATATGAAAAAAGCCTTAATCACCGGGATTACCGGACAGGATGGTGCATATCTTGCGCGGCTTTTGCTTGAAAAGGGGTATGAGGTAATCGGGAGTTCCCGTGATTCCCAGATCAGCAACGTTAAAAATCTTTCGCGCCTGGGTATCCGGGAGAGTGTTCGTTTAGAGTCCATGTCGATGAACGATTTTCGGAGTGTCCTGCAGTTGGTTCATCGCATACAGCCTGATGAGATTTATAATCTTGCAGGGCAAAGCTCTGTTGCGCTTTCATTTGAGCAGCCGGTTGAAACGCTTGAAAGTATCATGACAGCCACCATCAACCTGATGGAGGTAATCCGTTTTCTTGATCGTCCTATTCGCTTTTATAATGCAGGCTCTGGAGAGTGCTTCGGTGATACGTTGGCAAAAGCTGCCAATGAAGAGACCCCGTTTCGACCGCGAAGCCCCTATGCAGTTGCAAAAGCAGCCGCATTCTGGCAGGTAGCAAATTACCGTGAAGCTTATGGACTCTTTGCTTGCACCGGGATTTTGTTCAACCATGAATCACCCTTGCGTCCCGAGCGGTTTGTTACGCGAAAAATTATTGCAGCAGTATGCCGTATTGCAAGGGGAAGCAGGGAGCGGCTTCGATTGGGGAACACCACGATTCAGCGCGACTGGGGCTGGTCGCCTGAATATGTTGATGCGATGTGGCGCATGCTGCAACAGGAGAGTGCGGATGATTTTGTGATAGCGACCGGGAAAAGCCATTCGCTTGCTGAGTTTGCAGAGGTGGCGTTTCGCTATTTTGGCTTTGACTGGCGTGAGTATACCGATAGTGATGCCTCCATATTTCGACCGACCGACATTCTTTACGGTTGCGGTGATGCGCACAGGGCAGCAGATCGTTTGGGCTGGAGCGCACAATTGGACATGTATGGAGTGGTACACAACATGATTGAAGCGGAACTGGACGATGCATAAGCTGAACCAACGTCAGCCAGGTATGCTCTCTGATTTCGGGTGGTATTTATTGGCAAAAATGGTAAACTGCGTCACAGACATTGTTTTTTGTTGATTTTGATGCAATATTGTGGCCACTCAGGTGCGGGCAGAGAGAGCCTGCAGGGCTGTATGCAAAGAGGGCGCAAAGGGTTTTCTTTTGGTTTTTCTATTGGTGTCAATGAAAGGGGCAGAAAAAAATCACACGTTCAGGCGCAGGGAGATGGTTAAAACGCTTGAACGGTATGGTATCGCAAACCGTCGGGTGCTTGATGCTTTTCTTGAAGTGCCGCGCCACCTCTTTTTTGCGGAAGAAATGCTGGATTGTGCTTATAACGATGGTGCTTATCCTATAGGGTTCCGGCAGACTATCTCCCAACCCTATACCGTTGCGTTTATGACAACCCTGCTCGTCGAGCGTTGCTCATCGGGCAAGGTGCTTGAAATTGGTACAGGATCAGGCTATCAGGCGGCAATACTTGATGCCCTCGGCTATTCGGTTTTTAGTATAGAGCGGATTTTTGCATTGCATGAGAGAGCCAAAAAACTATTGACAAGGCTTGGTTTTGGTGTGGCCTGCCGTTTTGGAGATGGAACGCTCGGGTGGATGGAGGAGGCCCTTTTTAACGGGATTTTGGTCACGGCAGGAGCGCCGCGGGAGCCGGAATTGCTTTTGGGGCAGCTTGCCCAAAAGGGCTCGATGATTATTCCCATTGGCGAGAGTTCTGCACAGCAGATGACCGTTATTCAGAAAGAGGGCAATGATTTCAAACGAGAGCTGTTTGAATATTTTACGTTTGTGCCGCTGGTCGGCAGGGAAGGTTGGGACGAGACTGTTTTTTAACAACATCTTAATGAAGGGATGATTTATGGCTGTAATGTCCAGCTTGCGGGATAAGACTCATATTATACTCTACACACTCCTTGCAGCGTTTCTTGCGCTGATTGTTTTCGAATGGGGGATGCAGTTTACCGGATCGGGCGGTAAAAAAGAGAATCGGGCGGGTATGGTCAACGGAAAGGCCATCTCTTCAAGCCAGTATGATGAGATGTGCCGGGCTATGACTGAAGATTTCCGAAGAAGGAGTCCCGGGGCCGAAGTGACTCCGGAAGTTGAACTCGGGATTCAGGAGCAGGCGTGGGCGGCACTGGTCAAGCAGAACCTGCTTGATCAGCAGTTTGAGAAATTCGGGATTACCCTTCAGGATCAGGAGGTGGTTGAAGCGATCAATAGTTCGACGCCACCAAGAGTGATTCAACAGTATTTCACCAACCCGGCAACCGGAGTCATAGACCGCAACAAACTCGAAAGCATCCGTCGTGATACTCGCGAAAAGGAGGTCTGGTTGCAGATTGAAAAGTATGTTCGCCTGGAACTCAAGGAGAGCAAACTGCTCCGGGCACTGCTGACACTCAATCATGTAACCGACAGAGACCTCGGCGATCTTGTTTCGAGAGTGTTCACCCGTTTTTCTGCCTCGTTTGTTCCCTTTCCGTCAAGTTTTGCCGGCACCGACAGCAGCTTCCCGGTAACGGAAGAGGAGATCAAAACCTATTATGACGCGCATAAAGAGCTTCTCAAACAGGACAAGCCATCAAGAAAAGCTGACTTTGTCTTCTTTCCCCTGATTCCCTCATCAAAAGACAGTCTTGGTGCCCGCACCGAACTGGAAGCGATGCGTGCAGAGTTTTCCACGACGCCGAGTGACAGCGACTTTGTTAAAGTACAGAGCGATCGTCCGACAGGAATCAACCAGGCCTACACGCGTGCCGATTTTTCTGTGGCAGCAGGGGATGTGTTTTTTTCATCCACGAATGTCGCACCAGGAAAAATTGTCGGCCCGATAGCCGATCAGGGTGCATACCGTCTCATCAAGATCAAACAGGTGAGCACCTCTGCTGCGCCTGTAGCCAGGGCATCGCACATTCTCTTGCGCGTCAACCCTGCAAACAGGGAAGATGTGCAGAGGGTACGTGAGCTCACTATGTATATTTTCAAACAGCTTCAGGCTGGCGTGCCGTTTGAATTGCTTGCAAAAAAATATTCTGCAGATCCCGGCAGTGCCGCCAATGGCGGAGATATCGGCTGGTTCACCAAAGAGCGTGTGGTGCCTCAATTTGCAGCAGCGGTTTTCGGTGCACGACCAGGCGCGATTGTCGGGCCAATTCAGACCCAGTTTGGCCTGCACATTATCAAAGTGACAGGCTCTGACAATCATGCAGTTATCGGCTCCGAGATTGTCCGAAACATCAGACCTTCGACAGAAACGGTCGACAGCGGACGGCGACTTGCCATGGCATTTCAGATAAGCGCCAAAGAGAGTGGTTTCAACAAAAGCGCTGTCGCCTCAAAGCTGCAAATCATTCCTGCCGGAGAGTTTGTCAAGCGTATGCCGATTCCGCTGATTGGCTACAGTGAAAAGGCGATGGCATTTGCCTTCAAGGCCTCAGAGGGCGATCTGTCGGATGTTCTTGAAACCGAAAAAGGCTTTTTTGTGATGCGCCTGACCGGCAAGAATGACAGCGGATACCGTCCACTTGATCAGGAGCTGAAAGCCAGGATTCGTACTGAAGTGGTGCGCGAGAAAAAAGAGGCAGCATTGGAGAAAAGAGTTGCAACCCTGGCAAAGCGGCCTGGAGTGACCCTTGAACAGATCGCGGCATCCAATGCGGGGCTCAAGGTGGTCGTCGCCGACAGTATCCGGTGGAGTGATGGCTTTATTCCCGGCTACGGCGTTGACCAGCCTCTTGTGGAGGCCATCTCCGGTCTTGCTCCTGCTAAACTTTCGGCTCCGGTAAAAACCAGCGACGGCTACGCTCTTGTGCTGTTGGCCAAAAAAATTCTTCCCGCAGGGTTCGACTTGCAGGCCGAAAAAACAAAGGCGGCTCCGCAACTGATCCGTGCGGTCCAGCAGCAGCAGCAACTCTTCATTGACGAATACCTTGATGCTGTCCGCAAAAGCTCAAAAATTGAGGATCTCCGGCCCTGACATCCCCCCCTTGTGTCAACTCACCAAATCAATGTGCTGCCTGGAACGCTTCCAGGCAGGCCTTGACTTCCGTTGAGGTGCCGAGCGTAATGCACTTCTCTGCAAGCGCTTCGGTTTCAGCGATGGTGTAACGCGATACTACTGACTTGAGTTTCGCGATATCCGAGACGACAACACTGAACATTCTCAATCCGCACCCCAGCAGAAAGGGCAGTGCAAGAGGATCGGAACCCATATCGCCGCAAATCATCGCCTTGCAGTGGTTTTTATTGGCGGCTGTTATGATCCGGTACAGTTGGCGGATGATTGCCGGATGAAATTTATCAAAAAGATCCTGCACAATAACGTTATTGCGGTCTACAGCAAGCGTGTACTGCGTAAGATCATTGGTACCGATGCTGATAAAATCAACACATCTGGTAATCTCATCAATGAGTTCGACCGCCGCCGGCACCTCTATCATCGCTCCGATTCCCGGTTTTTCAACCTGTGAACCAGCCTCGGCCGTCAGCTCCTCATAGTGTTTATCAATGATGGCCCTGACCAGGCGGATCTCATCGACTGAAATGATCATGGGAATGAGGATATCAATATTGCCATGAACATTTGCCCGAATGACAGCCCTGAGCTGGGCATCAAGGATTTCCGGCAGATCAATCAGTATCCTGATGCCCCTCCACCCAAGGTTTGGATTGGGTTCCTTGACCGGAGAGTAGATCAGTTTATCACCCCCGATATCAAAGAGGCGTATATCGAGAGGCATCGGGGAGATCGTCTCTGCCATCTCCCGGTAACAGGTATACTGCTCCGACTCTCCGGGCACTTTTGTCCCCTCACTAAAGAGATTTTCGCTTCTGAACAGCCCCACACCCTCTGCACCCGCAGCCACCAGAGACTGCAGCTCCTCCTTGAAGTCAATATTTGCATAAAAGGTGATCCTGACGCCACATTTTGTCGATGCTGGAAGTGCAGCCGTCAGTGAACGGTCATCGTCATGTTGTTTTGCCTGCTCTTGTTTTTCCCGGTAGAGCGCAAGCGTCTTCTCCCCAGGGCAAGTAATGACGGTACCGGTCGTGCCGTCAATAATCATCTGCATACCGGTCGATACCTTCTGTGAAATATTGCCGAGGCCGACAACGATAGGGAGATTGAGTGAACGGCATATCAGGGCAACATGCGAGGTTTTTCCCCCTGAATCGGTCACAAACCCCTTGACATTGCTGCGGCTTAAAAGAATGATGTCGGCAGGAGAGAGATTGTCGGAAGCAACAATCACTCCTTCAGGAATCCATGAATGCAGTTTCTGGACATGAAGGTTTCTGATAATCCGGTTCTTGATATCGTGCAAATCATCAGCACGTTCCTGAAAAATCAGGTCAGACGAATTTCTGAAATGCTCAAGATAGTGGTCGAACTCCTCCTCAATAACCAGATGCGCCAGCCTGCGTTCCGATTGTATCCGTCCGGCAATGGCATTAATCAGTACAGGGTCATGCAGCATCATGATCTGTGCCTCAAAAAGATTGGCATAGCCCTTCCCGAGTTTTCTTCTGGTGACCTGCTCAATTTTCTTCAGCTCATTTTCCGATCGCTGCAAGGCCGAAAGAAAGCGCTCAATCTCTTCACTGATATTGTCCTCGTTCAGCTCATTGCTTTCATGATGATACTCTTCCTTGACGAAGCTGTAGCACTCGCCGACAGTAATTCCTTTCGATGCTCCTATTCCTGAATAGACGGCCTCGCGACCCTTGAGGGCGGGCTCCTGTTTTGTTGTTTTGCACTCGGTGTTCAGTGATTCGTTTCTATCTGGCATAATGTGACTTTAAAAAGGTGCGTCGTCATGAGTGATAAACTGGGTGATCGTTGATTTTACCGGCTCCGGCGAAGCGGGCAGATAATGATCATGGTTTCCGGAACTTCCCTCCTCCTCTCCAGCGGTAACATAGCTGTTGGCCGTTGACTGAAAGCGCCCGTAATTTTTCAGGAAGAGCAACCGTATATCACCGATCGGTCCATTTCGCTGCTTGCCGATGACTATTTCAACAACATCTTTCGTTGATGAGCCATCTTCAAAGGTTTGTTTGCCATACATTTCAGGCCTTGAAAGAAACATGACAACATCGGCATCCTGTTCAATCGAGCCCGACTCTCTCAGATCGCTGAGCTGGGGTCTGCGGTCGCCTGACCGCTGCTCAACAGAGCGGTTAAGCTGCGCAAGGGCGATAATGGGAATATTCAGCTCCTTGGCAAGAGCCTTCAGCGACCGTGATATCTGTGCAATCTCCTGTTCACGATTCGTTCTGCCATCCCTCACCGGAGTCACCAACTGCAGGTAATCGACCACAACCATACCAATATTGTGCTCCTGCTTCATCCGGCGGGTTTTGGCCGCAAGCTCCATAATGGAGATTCCAGCCGTATCATCAATAAAAAGCTTCGCCTCATTGAGCTTGTCCATACTGTTGATGATGCGGCCCATCATCTCAGGTGTTATCCGGCCAGTGCGGACAAGCTGCGACTCAACGTAGGCTTCAGCGCACATAAGCCTGATGGCAAGCTGCACCTCCGCCATCTCAAGACTGAAAAAAAGGACCGGAGTATCAAAATCCACCGAAGCATTACGGGCAACAGCAAGGGCAAATGCCGTTTTTCCTGCCGAAGGCCTTGCCGCAATGATAATCATGTCGGA
>CAINOO010000138.1 GCA_903851535.1 uncultured Chlorobiaceae bacterium
ATTACGCGCTTGTGTTGCAGGAGATGCGGGAGAATAGCGGCGCAACAAAAAGGACAACCCGCTTGACACTTGCTCTGAAGGTTTTTGAACTTACCTCCCGTTATGACCGCGCCATTGCCTCGTACCTGGCAGGAGCTGTTGGCGAAGTGCAGCAAGAGGCGGCGGCGAAGATGACGGTCAGCCTTGAGCGTGAGCTTGATATGCGTTACGGAGAGAACCCGCACCAGAGCGCCGGGCTCTACCGCCTGACCGATGAGAACGGAACCCGCTCCTTCGCAGACTTTTTTGAGAAGCTGCATGGCAAGGAACTCTCCTACAACAACATGCTCGATATTGCCGCAGCCGTCACCCTGATTGAGGAGTTTCGTGGTGAAGAGCCGACCGTGGTCATAGTCAAACACACCAACCCGTGCGGTGTTGCGCAGGCCCCAACGCTTGCTGAAGCTTATCGCAGGGCATTTTCAACCGATACCCAGGCTCCGTTCGGTGGCATTATCGCCTTCAACCGTCCTCTCGACATGGAAGCAGCCAAGGCCGTCAATGAAATTTTTACTGAAATTCTCATTGCACCCTCTTTTGAGGATGGCGTGCTTGAGATGCTGATGAAGAAAAAAGATCGCAGACTTGTGTTGCAAACGAGTGCCCTGCCCAAAGGTGGCTGGGAGTTCAAGTCCACACCATTCGGCATGCTCGTTCAGGAGCGCGACAGCAAAATTGTTGCAAAAGAGGATTTGACCGTTGTCACTAAACGGCAGCCAACCCAGGAGGAGATTGCCGATTTGATGTTTGCCTGGAAGATCTGCAAGCATATCAAGTCGAACACCATCCTTTATGTCAAAAACCGCCAGACCTACGGTGTCGGCGCCGGTCAGATGTCGCGCGTTGACTCTTCCAAAATCGCACGCTGGAAGGCTTCTGAAGTCAATCTTGACCTTCAGGGTTCAGTTGTTGCCTCCGATGCCTTTTTCCCCTTTGCTGACGGCCTGCTTGCCGCTGCCGAGGCTGGAGTGACAGCCGTTATTCAGCCAGGCGGCTCCATCCGCGATAACGAGGTGATTGAGGCCGCCGATGCCAACAACCTTGCCATGGTCTTTACCGGTATGCGCCATTTCAAGCATTGAGGCTGAAGGCTTATAGACCTCTTTTCAGATTATCTGCTACGGCCCGGGCGTTTCGTTTGAGACGCCTGAGGCCGATGCGGAAAATAGGGGTTCCGTAAAAAAGTTCGCGGAAGCCTGATTTGGTGAGCTTCAGAATTGTCTCTATCGTGATGTTCACCAGATTCTGCCGTAACACAAACGACTCATTTGCCTTGATGGTTGTCTGCCGGTTATGGGGGCAAACTTCCTGGCAGAGATCGCATCCAAACAGCCACTCGCCGATCATTGCCGCCTCTTCAGCCGTAAACTCCCGTTTCAGCTCCACCGTCAGATAGGAGATACATTTTGATGCGTCAATTTTTCCCGGTTCCAGCAGTGCGCCGGTAGGACAACGCTCAAGACAGTTGCTGCAACTACCGCAATAGTTGGGCAGCGCAAGTTTTGTCGTCACGATCTCCCGGTCTACGAGAATCTCTCCAAGAAAAAGATATGATCCGGCTGAGGGTACCTTCAAAAGGGTGTTTTTGCCCGTTTTTCCGATGGCGGCCTCTTCGGCCCACGCTTTTTCAAGCATCGGAGAGCTGTCAACGGTGATTCTTGCCTGAAGCGGCTCTTCTACCAGCAATTGTATAGCCGCAACGAGCGTCTCAAGTTTTTCCCTGACAACGGTGTGGTAGTCGTCGATGAGCGCATATTTCGATATTTTCGGCAGGCCTTCACCATACTTGATTGGGTAATTATAGCTGATTGCCGCAGAGATGATGGTGCGCAGGCCCGCAAAGAGCAGTGAGGGATCGGCTCGCTCTTCCATCTGTTCTTCCATGTAGCCCATCTCTCCATGCCTCCCGTCGCGCAGCATGGCGGTATAGTGCCGCATGGCAACAGGTTGCGGCACCGGAGAGGAAAAACCGATGGAGGCGAAACCAAGCCGCGCAGCCTCCTTGCGGATTTGGCGTGCAAGGGTGGTGGAAGGGTCGGGCAAATTCAATGGCGTAGCAACTCTGTATCTATTCCGGCAATTGCAGCAGCCTCTTCAGCACTCATTCCCTTTTCTACCAATCGTTTGGCAACGTCAAGTTTTCCTTTTTCAACGCCCTGTTCAACGCCTATCTCAATGCCCTGTTCAATGCCTATCTCGATTCCCTGTTTAATTCCTTCACTGATTCCCTCTTCTTTGCCCTCCATACGGCCAAGTCCGTAGTTTGACTCTATCAGACTGGCCTCATAGCGCAGGTCATCCTGATAACGGGCGTATGCCAATTGCTCTTCTTCCGGCATACTCATGAGGGAAAATGATTGTTTAGCTTTCTGAATTCCCTTTGCATTGAACTCATCCTTGATCTCCTCGTTTTTGAGGAAGTAGATCCATTCATCAAGCGACGAGGTTGCCACACGGTTAAAGTTATTGATCCGGATGAGGTAGTATTCAGGATAGATATGGTTTATCTGGCTCTTGCCGAACTGCTTCTGTTGCCGGATATTGAGTTCCAGTTTGTCGTGGTCATGGATACCCGTGAAGGTTGTGGTACCATGATAGATATAGTCGGTGCCGTGGCCAAGATCGAAGTAAAGGATATTGACGGAGATGACCTTGACCAGTGTGGCGTAGGCTTCGCCCTCTTTCTGATGTTCGGTGATGACTCGTGAAGTGCCGTAGAGCATCCGTTGCAGGTAATCAAGTTCCCTTTCAAACTGCACTTCGATAATGATGATTTTTTCCTTGCTGTTTTTTACTTTGAGATCGACACGGTTGAATTTGTCCTTTCTGCTCTCCTTGTTGCTTTCGCTTTCAAGAATTTCAAGGATAAGAATGTCTTCGCCCAGAAGCTCGCTTAAAAAGCCTTCAAGGATTTCAAAATTGGCCTTGCTGCGCAGCAGGCGCTTCATAGCCCAGTCAAAGGTGATCAGTTTTCGGGGTGATTGGGGGGTCATGGTGTTACAGTTCACAG
>CAINOO010000139.1 GCA_903851535.1 uncultured Chlorobiaceae bacterium
CATCTTCTTGAGGGCGGAGCCGATCTTCGAGCAGTCCAGGAGATGCTCGGACATCGCTCCATCGTCACCACACAGATCTACACGCATATCGACCGTTCATTCATCAAAGAGGTACACAAAAGCTTTCATCCGAGGGGATAAGCGTATCTATCGCGGCTCAGTAGTATCCCTTTGTCTCGATAATCAACCTTTTCTTGTCATGGCTTTCCATCTCTATTTTCAGGGCTGAAAGGGTCATGTTTACATCAACGAGGAAAAAGAGGAGTGAGAAACTCAGGCAAAGCATACTGAGAATAAATATCGCCGACAAGAGCATCGGCAGATCAATATTGACAAGTGCACTGAGAAAGAGCATCATAATCAGCAATGAAGCTCCAAGGCAGGTCATGCAGGCAAGCAGAATGGAAATACGGATATAGCGTGCCCGCTTCCAAAGAATAGCAACCTCCTTGTTTATCCTGATAATGTAGGCCTCAGGATAGGACTCAAGATTGTCGAGCAGTGAGCGGGAGCGGTCGATAATACGGCCAAGTCTGTTGGTCATGGTAAGCAGCAGAAGACCGAGGCCGGAGATGAGAATCATCGGGCCGATTGCAGTCTGAAGAATAGGAACAAGCTCTTTGAACGAAGTAACTGACATAACATCCTTGTTGGTAACTAAAAAAAACGATCGTCATCATCATCATCTCTGAGGGCGGTAAAGCGCCGATAACCATCTTAAAATAACATCGAAAAATAGTAATTAAGGCAAAACAAACAACATGGCAGAACCGGTTTTCACGAAAGCGCAATAATGTCACCAGAGGCCGGAATGGTCGCCTTCAGACCCAGATGCTCTTCAAGCGCACTGCGGAAAATTTTTTTGACCGGCTCGTCACCATGCACGACAAAAACCTCCGGGTCATTGTCAAACCTGCTCATCCAGCGCAAAAGGTCATTCTGGTCACCATGCGCCGACAACCCGCCAATGGTATGAACCGTCGCCTTGACAGGGTAACTCCTGCCATGAATAACCACCTCTCTGTCGCCATTGACAATCGAACGACCAAGTGTTCCTTCCGCCTGAAAACCGGTCATGATCAGGCAGCACTCTGGACGCTGTATATGGTGCTTGAGATGATGCACTATCCGGCCTCCATTACACATGCCGCTTCCGGCAATAATAATGGCACCACTTTTAATGGCATTGATTGCCTGCGACTGTTCGACCCTCGCAGTAAAATGAAGGTTTTTCAGGCGAGACATCATCTTTTTATCGTGACGAAAGGCGACCGCCTCCTTGTCATAAAGTTCAGGATAATCCCAGTAGATACGGCTGGCTTCAATAGCCATCGGGCTGTCAAGAAAAACCTGCCACCGCTCAAGCCCCCACTCGTCGTAATAGAGTCCAAAGAGATAGAGAAGTTCCTGGCTTCTGCCAATCGAAAAGGCCGGAATGACAATATTGCCATGTCTGGAACTCGCCGAGCGGATAATTTCTCCTATTTCAGCCAGGGTATGCTTGATATCCCGATGCAAACGGTCACCGTAAGTGCTCTCAATGATGACTGCGTCAGCTCTCCCGATAGGTTCAGGATCATTAAGAATCGGCGAACCGTACTGCCCTACATCACCACTGAAGACAATTTTTTTTGCCACACCATCTTCCTCCAGCCATAACTCGACAAGAGCTGAACCGAGAATATGACCGGCATCGCTGAAACGAATGGTGATTCCAGGAAGAATTTCTCGCTTTTCGTGATAAGGCAGACCGGTCAGGGTACGAAGCGCACGAACCACATCTTCACTGGTATAGAGCGGCTCCGCATGATGATCATGCCGGGTCAACGGGTGCTTCCGGCGATACTCGGCATCCCTCTCGGCAAGTGATGCCGAATCGAGCAGTAACACCCTGCACAGATCAACCGTCGCCTGCTGGGTATAAACAACTCCCGTAAATCCCTGTTTGACGAGATAGGGAATGCGACCAGAATGGTCGATATGGCCGTGACTCAAGACGACAGCATCCACCTGGCCCGGGTCAAAAGGAAATGGCTTTTTATTGAGTGACTCTTCAGCAGGTGAACCCTGTATGAGACCGCAATCAAGCAAAACCGTATACCCGTTTGCCCTGAGGATATGACACGAACCGGTCACCCTCTCTGTTGCACCGTAAAATTGAAGTTCCATAGTTGTATACCCGACACCCCGTTTACCAAATCCCTCACGGAATTGAACAAAAAAAAGCGGGGAAACAATTCCCCGCCTGAATCAAAAAACAAAAACCCGGTTTAACCCTTACGCTTCTTTTTGGCACCAGTAAAAAATGTAGTCTCTTTTCCCGCCGGTTTAAAGGGCTTTTTGAAACTCTTTTTCGGACCATAAGGCGACTCGCGCTCCTGATCTTCCATTTTGCTCAACCGCAGTTGACGACCACAGACCCTGACCGTTCTCAGTTCATGAAAAACATTATCCGGCATACCCTGCGGCAATTCGACCGTGCTGTAGCTGTCATTGATAGAAATATGGCCAACCGATTCGGGATCAAGGCCCACTTCATTGAGGATAGCACCAAGAATATTGCCCGCTTTCACACCATGCTCGCTGCCAACTTCAAGGCGGTATCTCTGCTTGCCCTCATCGCCATAGGTTTCTCCCCTGCTTTTTTTCCTGGGAGCGCGATCCCTCTCTGAACCACGCTCTCTGTCGAAGCCGCGATCCTTGCCCGATCCTTCCCGATCATCATAAGACCTTTTTTCGGGTTTGTTGGATAAAAGAAGAGGCGTTTCACCCTGAACCATCGCAGCAAGCGCAGCAGCAGCCTCAAGTGCAGGAACATCATGTTCATGACAGTACTGCTCGATAAGGCTGGTAAAAAAGCCAAGATCTTCAGCCGCTATCGTATCGGTGATTCGCTGGTTGAACTTTGCAATCCTCTTGTTGTTGATCACCTCCGTTGTCGGAAGCTCCATCAGCTCGATGCGGCTATGGGTTGCCCGCTCAATGGAGTAGAGCATGTTTTTCTCCCTCGGAGAGACAAAGAGTATGGCATCGCCTGCACGTCCGGCACGTCCGGTACGGCCGATACGGTGCACATAAGATTCTGTATCGGAAGGAATATCGTAATTGATTACATGGCTGATTCGTTCAACATCAAGTCCCCGTGCCGCAACATCGGTTGCAATGACAATGCTTAACGTTCCATTCTTGAGTTGCTCGACCGTACGTTCACGCTGGTTCTGTGCCATATCGCCATTCAAGGCGGCTGCACCGTATCCCCTTGCCTGGAGTTTTTCGGCAAGTTCAATCGTCATGGTTTTCGTGCGCACAAAAATGAGCATACCATCAAACGGCTCAACTTCAAGGATTCTTGTCAAAATATCGATCTTGTGACTTCCGCCAACAATCCAGTAACGCTGACGAATGGTATCAACCGTTGTGGTTTTTGTCTGTATGGTCACTTCCGCAGGATTGTTCAGGTACTTCTGGGCAATCCGACGAATGACCGTCGGCATGGTTGCCGAAAAAAGAGCAACCTGACGACCTTTCGGTGTCTGATCCAGAATCCACTCGACATCATCAATAAATCCCATCCGGAGCATCTCATCGGCCTCGTCAAGCACAAGACATTTCAATGATGCGAGATTGAGTGAGCCGCGGCGCATGTGATCCATGACACGGCCAGGTGTACCAACAACAACATGCACACCACGCCTGAGCATACGAAGCTGAATACCATAATCCTGACCACCATAAATAGGGACAACATGAAAACCCTTGAGATATTCGGCATAACGCTGAAAAGCCTCGGCAACCTGTATGGCAAGCTCTCTGGTCGGAGCAAGCACAAGCGCCTGGGGTTCGGCATGTTCAAGATCAATATTGGAGAGAATCGGAAGGGCAAAGGCCGCTGTTTTTCCGGTACCGGTCTGTGCCTGCCCAAGGACATCACGTCCTTCGAGAATCAGGGGAATAGTCTGAGCCTGAATCGGCGTAGGATTTTCATACCCCACCTCTGCCAGTGCTCTCATTAACGGTTCTGCGAGTTGAAGGCCGAGGAAATCCTTCGGCAATAATTGCTGTTCTTTCATTGTAATTTTCTATTCCAAAACATTGAGTAAAAAAGAGCCTCGTATGAGGCGGGAGTGGCAGCAATGCAGGAAAGAAAAAAATGAAGAAGAGTTCTCATCAGCCGAAAACACCCTGACAACTTCAGACAACGCTGAGTGCCATCGTATCGTCACAAACGGAGGAAACGGTCATGCACATATCGACCACAGGATTTCCAGACGTCCTTTCTTAGCATATTCACCACGCATTTAAAACGCCAGCAATGTATGATTTTTTTTTATCAAAGGCGAATTTATTTATCGAAATCCGGCATTAAGGGGAACCGTCGCCTGAGACTGCGAAAATAATCAGGACTATCGATGCACTCCGGATTATCAGGTTCAGTACAGGGTATCTCTGCTATCCTCCATCTTCCATTGCTTTTATGAAGAAGTGCGTAAAAATCCTCATACCGGCTTCGTCCATCCCTTGAACGAGGAAGGGTGTGCACCCACGCCCACCCTTTTGAGATATCCATCCTCCTGACCACAAATACCACATCAAAACCATGAAGTTCTGCAACCTTTGCACGCATGACCGCAAGCACCTGCATGCGTTCAGCACTGCCCGGTGGCGGAGTATGAAAATCCGCCTGAAAGCGACTTCCCGCCACGGCTCCAGGGGGAGTTGCAGCACAGAAGAGAGCAAGCATACCAACAATCCAGCACTTGTAGATCATCCAAAACGATTGATAATTTTGTCAAAAATTTTTCAGCTCTTTACCATTCTACAATTTTTTTTTAAAAAGAAAATCGTGACACTGCACTGCGGTTAACTTTTTATTACCTTTCGGCTTCTTTATGAGAAAGAATATTTATCATTATGAATGGATTTGCCCTCTCTTGCTACACCAGGCTATTCCCCGTGCTCCTCAGTACAGCAAAACTTTTCAGAGGCCTGCACCCAAAACTTGAGACTTTTTTCGCGGTAAGGAAAAACCTCTTCAAAGAACTGGAGCAACAAATCCACAAACTTCCCCGCTCCTCCTTCCGGTTATGGGTTCATGCTGCATCGGTCGGCGAATTTGAGCAGGCCCGTCCGCTCATTGCCGCACTGAAAGAGAAGCACCCGGAAATCACTCTTTTTGTCTCATTTCTTTCTGACTCAGGCTACAATGCCCGAAAAAACTTCCCCGATGCATCCATCGTCTTCTACCTTCCGACCGACACCAGGGAGAACGCAAAACGACTGCTCTCGCTCATCAAGCCCGATCTGCTTCTTCTCATGCGCTACGACTTCTGGCCAAACCATCTCCTTGAAGCAAAACGATACGGCATAACGCTCATCCTTGCCGCAGCAGTACTCCGTCAGGGTTCAACCTACTTCAACCCCGTACTGAGGGGCTTTTATAAAAGTATTTTTCACCTCTTCGACCACATTTATACCGTATCAGAGCAAGATACGCTTGCGTTCCGGCAAATATTCAATTACCCGCACGCAGAAACCGCAGGTGACCCGAGATTTGACCAGGTCTTTCTGCGAAGCAGGAACGGTGAGAAGATTGAGCACCTGAAACCGCTGTTTGAAAACCGCATCGTACTGATTGCCGGAAGTGTCTGGGAGCATGA
This sequence comes from uncultured Chlorobiaceae bacterium, assembly GCA_903851535.1. GTDB lineage: Bacteria > Bacteroidota > Chlorobiia > Chlorobiales > Chlorobiaceae > Chlorobium. The sequence goes on from CAINOO010000139.1 coordinate 5,658, forward strand.
TGAGCTTCTGCTTCTTGCTGCATGGCAGGAACTTGAGGCAAGACCATCGCTTCTTTTGGTGCCACATGAGGTAAATCCCGAAAAAATGGCACAACTCTACCATCAACTTCAAAACCGCTCTCTTGATTTTGTACCGATATCAACGCTGAACAAAACATTCGATCCTGAACGGCAGATTCTCGTCATAGACCAGACCGGCTATCTTGCTGAACTCTATGCGCTCGCCTCAATAGCCTATGTGGGCGGGGGATTTGGCGTCAATGTCCATAACACCCTTGAACCGGCAGTCCACGGCATTCCGGTACTCTTTGGCCCGCGCTACCACAACTCCCCCGAAGCAGAAGACCTTGTTGCAGCAGGCGGAGCTACCGTCATTAACGATCAAAAAGAGCTTGCTGCTGCCCTGAAAACCCTGACAACCGATACTCTCGAAAGAAACAAAACCGGAATGAACGCTGCAGCATTCGTTCAAAGAAACCTCGGAGCCACGACAACAATAACAGCGGGTATTGAGCATGACTACGACAAACGAGCAGGCTGTTAACCCGATGGTAGAATTGCGCAGGGCAAAGCTAAATATTTGCTCCCGTGAAAAGTAAATACACAATATCAACTACGTCCCCCAATTTTGAGTGAGTGGGGGTTATATTTTGCGGGAGAGGCCTACCTGTACGCTTCTTGCATTAAATGTTGCCAAGCCGGGATCGCCGGATCCACTGAGGCTCCACTCATCTCGCTGCTCGTATTTTTCAAATTTCAGGTCGACCAGCCAATCCGGGTTCAACTGCTTGCTCACCTTCAGACCCACGGTAAGTGCGCCAAAGGCTGAAAGACGCTGATCTTCAGTGTAATAACGCCCGGTAGTCGGTGGTTTCGGGATTTCTCCATCAAACTTTTCCTCAGCGACCGTAAAATAAAAGTCAGCTTTGCTCTGGGTATAGAGACGGAGCAAGGGGGCAAGGGTCCATCCATGGTAGAGCGGCTGAACATATTCGGCTTCAAGGGTATGCGCCCGAATACCAAAGGTGTCAGAGTAATAGCGATACGAAAGCCGTACGGTGCCATCTATGCTGTCAAAATGGTGGTTCCATCGGCCCAACGCGGTCACATTGTTGCGATCGTGCGGCCTGTTGTCAGGATCCTTGTAGGGATCGGTGTAATAGCCATTTCCGTTTGAGTACCCCAGATTAAACTGAACGATATCCGTCTTGCTCAAGACCCTCGTAACGCCAAACAACCCGTCAACAACCCGCTTGTTCTCATTGGTAAGCTGCTGTTTCGACAGAACAACATTCGGCTTGTTGAGTTTAATGGTATCATTGTTGAAGCTTCCGCCAAGAGTAAATGTTGTATTTTTATCTTCCGTAGAGAGACTTCCCTGAAGAGAGCAACTGCGGGAGATATAGTCAGACTCACTTGAATAGCTGGTACCTGCTGTGACACTTCCCTGCGGAAAATATCGTGTAAGCTGGAGATCGACCGAATGACGCAACTCACCTGACGCTCCCGATACGACCTTGCTTTTACTTTCGGAAAACCCTGATGAATGATAGGCTGGTGATGCCCCGGTAACGGAATCCTCCATGAACGAGACTCCTACAGACCATTCACCGGCAACAGGCATCAATGCTTTGAAAGAGAGCGCATTAACGGCGATGCGATCCCTGCTCGACAAGTGCGCAGTTATTGGAGTGTCTACTGACTGACGATCCTGATAATTCAGGTATTTCAGGCTGACAACACCCTGCTCCGGTGCAGCATCAGCATAGGCCAACTGTACTGAGGGTAACGCAAGCGCTGCCGCAAGAAGAGCGGTGCCAAAAACAGTTGAGCTTGTTGTTGACAACGGCGCCATAATTTCAGGGTTGTATGGATACAAAAACAAGGTGAATTAGATCAGAAAAAAAACCTCCTGACGAAGGGGTTTTTTACGAAAGCAGTTTGACCAGAGCGGTTGGATGAAGCGCAAGCCCCATAAGACCGGCAAGCGCCATCACTAATCCAAAACCCGCAAAGAGCCAGGCCAGTAGCAGAAGTTTTCGCTTTCCGGTAAGCGCTGTAATGGCAAGCATGGCCAACGCAATAGAGAACGTTGCATCAGAAAGATCGAACTGGTCATCCCTGAAGTTCAGATCATCGTACTGCTTTTCGAACGACTTTGCCCTCAAAATCAAACTCTCTTCCTCTTTTTGATAACGAGCAATGCCTGCCTGGTAATTGTTCTGCTGGGCTGACAGCTCAGCATTTACCTTCCCATACCCCAACACCTGCAGAGCCTTTATCTGGTTCAATCCCAGCTCAGCCAGATGATGCTTGATCTTTTTCGACTGGTATTCATTCCAGGAGTCAACAGCATCAGACTTGGTCTGGAGCATGGCCTGAACAATATTGTCGTCCTTTACTTTCGTAATGGCCATGAATACTGAAATAAGAGCGACGCTGATAGCTACCAGGTTATTGAGGCGATTTTTGGCCAGGGAAAGATCAAGCCTTTCCTGAAGATCATTTATCTCTTCCATAATCTGCTTATTTTTCTCTCCTAATGAAATAACAACGGACCGCTTCACTGGCCCCGACTGATCATAAAACAAACTTTTTTGGAGCAGCTTTAGCATAGCAGCACATCTGAAATATCCCTGCAGGGTTCTGAACAAAAGAGAAATGCATCAGAACAAAAACGATAAAAAATGACAATACAAAGCAAGAGAGAGTTTCGATTATCGGAAACTCTCTCTTGCAACGATCGCCGCTCAAAAAAATCAGTTTTTCACACCATGCTCATGCCGGGCATCGTGATGACGCAACCGGGTGCCATGATGTCTTTTGCTTACCACGACATGCCGATGACTCTTTTTATGAAAATGGCGTTGATGATGGTTGCCACGGCTGTGACTGGCAGTGCTTTCTATGCCAACATGTACGTTGACTTTCGCCTGTGCATCAGCAAGAGGAGCGCCAAGAAGCATTCCGGCAATTCCGACAAACAGTAAAATGTTTTTTTTCATCATAATCCTCCTGTTATTATATTTTTTAATAGTGAGAGAAACACTCTCACGGTGGTGTTTCAGGACAATCCTGTAAAACCGTTTCTTTGGGGGGAGTGTTCAAAACAAAATATGATCCGTCATGTCAGTACAACCAGTTGCAGAAACACCTATCGCTCCTTTACATACAACCGATCCATTACCAGTAAAGCAAGATAATGATAATGTGTTACGTACAACGCAGGACCATTTCTCGATCACAACACTGAACCCCACTCTTTTATGCCTCTGACCGTATATGAAAAGCCGCTCCTTCTGAAGCGGCCTTCCATACAAAAAAGAGATGAGCTTACCTATAATCCATCTTCATCGTTCTTCCCGAAATAAAACACAACCCACATCTCTTGAACCTCCTTTCGGAATCAACGTCTTACTTGCCTGCCTCAGGAGCAGCCTCTGTCTTTACTGATTTCTTTTTAGCGACAACTTTCTTTGCTAATTTCTTCTTGGTAACCTTCTTAGCGGCTTTCTTCTTGACTACAGGAGCTTCTGTTTTTGCCTCAGTTGTCACACCAGCCTTCGCAGACGTTGCGCTTTCAGCATAAGAGACACCACCAAACATCCCGACCATAGCAAGAGAGACGATAACGCCAGCAATAAAATTCTTTTTCATAGTTCAGGTTATTATTAGTTATTCAAGTAAAAAAGAAGTCATTCATTAGCCTTCCTCTCTGTAATACGCACCATGCAAGTTTTTCTTTCAAAAATTATACCGTCACTCATTTGCTTTTGCATTTCTGCATATTCAGGATAAACGTCGTCCAGGCAATCAGCAGTGTCACAAAAAAAGCAGGAACACCGTGAAATCAGATAATTTTTGTACCAGTATTTTCCTTTGTCGGAGTTATTTTCAGTGATGGCCGGGCCCGCTTGTGATATCTCTTATCCCATCCCTGTAATGAGCGTGCCTGAAAAGTTCTTTTGCCTGTCTTCACTCCTGTGAGTTTCAGATATTTTCCCGGAGCAATCAGCGTCTTTGGATGCACCTCGGCCCTACTGATATCAACGCTCCAGATGGCCTTGTCAAAGTCCATTAAAACAACAAGATGACTGGATTTATCGATCCTGATGACCTTGCCTCCAAGCAATCCTCTTTCAGAATTCGTCCAGCGTTGTTCATTGGCATATATCAGCTTGTTGTAAACATGAACATTTTCGATAAGGTAACGATGGATATACTGGCCAATATCGACGGTATTAAGCGCAGCACTGAGCAAAAAACTTGCTAAAAGGGATGCTGCAATAACCCTGGTTGCGGAATAACGGTAACCTTTTTTTGTGTGCCGGAACCCGAAAAATGCAACCAGAATAAACAAGGCAAGAGCTGCAAGCCACAAATAGGGTATACTTGCAATGATATCGGCAATGATCGGACGCTCTGAAAAAAAAAGGTTGATATAGTCATGATCTTCAAGAAAATCATGATCGAGGAAAACATACATTGCCGTTGCCATAGATATGGCTCCGGTAAGCACCGAAATTACCGCAAGCATCCAAAACCCAAACCGCTTGACAAGAAAGTGCCACCGCGGAATCAAAACTGCATGTCGTTTTTCAATCTCTTCCAGGATGAATCCTGATCTCGCATTCTGCATGTACTTTACTGCTAACTCTTTTCAAGATAAATTTTGATTTTTTTCTTTGCCCTGCTGATAAGGGTTGCAACCGTCCCCTGGGGAATCTGCAGAATATCAGAAATCTCTTCGTAGGATTTTTCTTCAAAAAACTTCAGCACAATAACCTCCCGATACCGTGGCTCAAGCCGATCCAAAGCTCCCTTTATCTCCAAAGCGGTATGACGCGGCTCATTCTGATCGCTTAAGCCTGCATCCTCGGCAATAGTTTCAAAACGAAAAAAATCCTCAGCTCTTGTTAGTACGCCCGGGCGGCTCTTTTCCTTTCGAAAATAACTGACTGTTTCATTATGCGCGATTCGGTAGATCCACGATGAAAACTGAAGTGAATGATCATAGTCATTGAGATGAACAAACGTTTTGATAAATATCTCCTGCAACAGATCCCTTGCTACGCTTGGCTCCTTGCATCCAAGACGGGAGATATATCGCAAAAGCGGCGCTTCATATCGATCCACAATGGCAGTGAATGCCTGTTTGTTCTTGATCGTCCTTGTAACCAGCTCCTGATCACTGAACTGCTGCTCTTCTCGATATAGTGGAGTATCGATCATACCTTGCTCAAAAGATCGTGTAGTTCGCTATTGCAATACGTAAACGAGACGCTAACTCCCTGCATGACGTTCACCTCCATTGGAAGCCGTTCCGATTTTCCTGTCGTCAGGTTGTTTTCCATTTCGCTTGAGCATAACAGACATGTGCTGATGGAAAAACGAAAACAGAGCCGCACCGGCAAAGAGTACCAGCACGCCCTTGCAGGCTTCAAATACCGCTACAGCACAAAGTGCACGGCCCATCTTATCGTTCATGTCAACCAGTTAATCCAGACGGGGCTTGATTCCCTTGATATCATGAAAAGAGACAACACCGAGCAGACAGTCATTGTCGTCAGTGATCGGGATTGCCCGGAAAGAATAACGAAAAAACATGTCAACAGCATCATGAAGGGTGTCGTCCGGGTTAAGCGTGATGAGACTGTCGGTCATAATTTCACCAAGTGCCTGATCCGGATCGGCCTCAATAAGCTCCCTGATATCGACAACACCCTGAAGCGTGTTGCTGGTATCAACGACATAGACATACATGATGACATCCATATCACCGGCAACAGCACGGTAATTGCCGATAACATCCTTGACAATGGTCTCTACAGGCCGTCTGATAACTTTCTGGGTAGAGTAAAGCATGATATTTTCATCATTCTGGTCGATGATCTGCTGAACCCTCTGCTTGCTTTCACTATCAACAAATTCGATAATTTCATCAGCATCAGACGCAGGCAGTATCGAGAGTATTCCGGCAACCTGGGCAGGGCTCATTTCGTTGATCAAACCAGCCGCCCGCTCTTTTTCCATGGAGCGGATCAGCTCCCGCTGAACCCTCGGCTCAACCTCTTCAAGGGTATCTGAAGCCAGTTCCGGTTCAATCTCGTTGAAGACCGCCAGACGTTGATTACCCTCGAGCTCTTCAAGAATATCGGCAAGATCAACAGGGTGGATGTCATTTATATTTTCCTTAAGCACATTGAGCTTGACGTTACCCTCAAAGCTTCCAATGGTTTCCGGCAATGGCTGAACATAAAGCCACGAAATACTGGAGCCCTCCTTGTATCGGGCAAGATAGTTGGCAAGCTTTTTAAAACCCATCCTGCGGAGAATGCGAAAACGGTTGAAATCAACTTCGCTGACAAAGAGCCTTTCGCCCTGAAAAAGAAGTTTAACATCGTAGACCACTTCAATTTCATGACCATCCATGTCAAGAATTTTCTTGTCGAGGATATAGTCTTTCAAAAAAATGTGGTTATTGATCGGCTCAAGTTCATACCCTTCGGTACTGGTAATTTCCGAAACAATCTCCGTGTTTGAAATCAGGGTGATTTTTTCCCAGGGAATCAAAAGACGGGAATCACCATAAGGGCGGTGAACAAGCAGATGTGTTACTTCAGGGATTTTGCCCGCATTCTCCTGTATAACAAGATCCTTAAGCTTGCCAATTGAGTTCGACTTGAGATAGATCCGACGACCAACAATTTCGCTCAGAAAAAATTCACGATCAAGCACGGTAACCATTCGACCTCTCCCTTTTTATAAAACATTCATAACGGTTATGAATTTATAGACCATCAGCACCACCAGCAGAAAAAGATAGACCCTAAGTACCGCCAAAGAGATTTTGACCGCACGCGACATTTCAACTTTTGGCTTGGCATAGCGCTGGTTAATCTCACGAATCTTGTTGACAAATTGATTGATTGTCCTCATGGCCTGACACCTTTACTGGAAAAGATTAGGGAAAAGTGCACTGACTCCGTACAGGGTCGAGAGTATAATAATAGAGACAACAATAATGGTGCTGACAATATTCTGCAACCGGGTATTGGCATACTCCCCCATCGTCTTTTTGTCGTTGAGCAAAAGAATCAGGAATACCAGGGCTGCCGGAAGAAGCGTGACGGCAATAACCTGAACAAACAGAGTGATGAGCACAAGTGGCGCACCCGGTATCAAGGGAACAACTCCGGCAGTCGCCAGGGTAATGAAAAAGGAGATATAAAACCAGGGAGCTTCCTTCACCTTGGTATTCAGGGAGTGGGCCCATCCAAAAATTTCACCAAAGGCCCAGGAACTTGCCAGCGATATGCAGATGGCCCCAAGCAGACCGGCATCAAAGAGCCCTATGGCCATAAAAGCACCAACATAGTGGTTCGTTTTCATCAACAATCTGGCCGCAGTGGCGGCATCATCAATGGGGGTGCCATGCAACAGGGTACCGGTTACAATCACAATAAAAATCGCAATTGAGACGGTGATGATTGAGCCTATAAAGGTATCAAGCTTTCCCATCTTGATGTCCTTTTCCTGCAATCCTTTATCAACAACGGAGCTTTGCTGGAAAAAAAGCATCCACGGGGCAATGGTGGTACCAATATTGGCCATGAGCAGAAAAAAGAGCTCATTGGTGAGACCGCCGGGAAGATTGGGAATAAGCCCCTGACCGGCGATGTCCGAAAGTGACGGATTGACCATAAATGCCGCCGGAATATAGATCAGGTTCAGCAGGCAAAATCCCAGTGCAATCTTTTCCCATGTCCAGTATCGCCCGTTCAGCACAATGATACTCATGAGCAAAACAACGATGATAACTGTCAACCAGGCCGGAACCCCGAAAATACCAAGAGCAGCAGTCATCCCCACAAATTCAGTGACCAGCGTCAGCCAGTCGACAATCATAAGATCAATGAGTGAAAACCATCCCCAGAAGGCACCAAAACTTTCAAAAATTGCCTCGGCATGTCCCCGCTTGGTCACCGCTCCCAACCTCACCGTCATCTCCTGCACATAATAGGCAACAGGAATCAGAAGCAGCAAAAACCATATCAGATGATACCCATATTTGGCACCCGTAGCGGCATAAGTTGTAATACCGCCGGCATCATTGTCGGCAATCATCACCACAAGGCCGGGGCCGGCAATAACAAGGTAGAGGCGGACAGCTTTCCAGACTTTTTTGAACCGGTAGTAGAGAACGGAAAAAAAATCCATATCCGTTGAGTTGGATGTTGACAAAACCCGGCATTGATATCAAGACAGAAAGGGGAGGCATCGAACTTATGGTCTTTTTTCAATACCTGGTCAGGGACGCTTGTCTGCATTGAAATGAAGCGAATGCAACTCGTTCAGACTCACCAGTCAATCCGGCGAAAATCTACCATTCTTTGCCCACTTTACAAAGA
>CAINOO010000140.1 GCA_903851535.1 uncultured Chlorobiaceae bacterium
TCTGATGACATGGTATGCAGCATTGCTTCTTTTCAGTCTGCTTCAGCTCTTTTCCATTCGCCAATTTACCAGAATTTCGCACGATACCATTCAAATCAGAGGCAATTATTTTGTAAGTGTTGCGCATCCAACGATTTGACCGGGCCAGAGAAGAGGCTTTATATCCCGGCTCATAGCGCACCAGCCTCCGGTGAAGACTTTCGGGAACAAATGCGCCGGTGCCATCAAAAGATGCCTGATATCGTCTTTTGCAGTTGGTCAAGATCCTCGATGTAACCCGGCAGCGCAAGAAACCAATTATCAGGCGGGGAACTTCATTGCAGATGCAATCTCTTTCTGTGTATATTTGTTGAAGGTTTTCAACAAAAGAGAGCACCTGATGAAAAAGAAAAAGAGAAGCTCGTGATGGTTCACGTTTTACATTAAAGGTGTCTGCCATGCAAAAACTGCCAGTAGGAATACAGACCTTCCGCACAATCATCGAGGATAATTATCTTTACATCGACAAAACAGAGATTGCCCGTAGCCTGATTGACAATTTTCGCTATGTCTTTCTGTCGCGCCCACGGCGGTTCGGTAAAAGCCTCTTTCTCGATACGCTGAAAAATATTTTTGAGGGCAAACGGGAGCTTTTCAGGGGGTTGCTCATTGAGGAGCACTGGAACTGGGAGGTGAACTATCCCGTCATCAAAATCAGTTTCAGTGGCGGGGTTCACTCGAAAGCAGAGCTTGAGGAGGATTTATTGCACATTCTCAAATCCAATGAGGAGCGACTTGGGCTGAAGTGCGAAAACAAGTCAAAAGCACAATACTTTTTTGCCGAAGTAATCCAAAAAGCCTTCGAAAAATATCAGAAGAAGGTTGTCATTCTCGTTGATGAATACGACAAGCCGATTCTGGACAATATTGAGCACATCCCTGAAGCGCTTGCCATCCGGGACGGAATGCGCGACTTTTATACAAAAATCAAGGAGAACGACGAATATCTGCGCTTCGTTTTTCTCACCGGAGTAAGCAAATTCTCCAAAGTGTCGCTCTTCAGCGGTCTGAACAATCTCGAAGATATCAGCCTCAATGCAGACTATGGTGCCATCTGTGGTTACACCCAGCTTGATGTGGATACTGCTTTTGCTCCCTATCTCGAAGGCGTGGATATGGAACAGGTCAAACGGTGGTATAACGGCTATAACTTTTTGGGTGAGAGGGTCTATAACCCCTTCGACATCCTGCTCTTTATCAAAAACAGGTTTGTGTTCGACAATTACTGGTTCGAAACAGGAACACCCCGGTTTCTGGTTGAGTTGATCAAAAAAAACAGCTATTTCATCCCTGAGTTTCTCACTATCAACGTCGACAAAAGTCTGGTCAACAACTTTGATATTGAAAATCTCAATCTGGAAACCATCCTCTTTCAGACCGGCTATTTGACCATCAAGCGATTGCTGCCGTCGGGCATGGGAGTTGGCTACGAGTTGGGATTTCCCAACAAGGAGGTGCAGATCAGTTTCAACAGCTCCATTTTGCAGTCGATGGCCAGCAGCTCACAAAAAGAGCCGATCCGCCATGAGTTGCTTGATATCATCAACACCGGAGATATTGCAAATCTGGAACCCGTTATCCGTCGTCTTTTTGCAAGCATCGCCTACAACAACTTCACCAACAACTCCATTGAGCGTTACGAGGGCTTTTACGCCAGTGTGCTCTATGCCTATTTTGCCAGTCTCGGCCTCGACATCATCGCCGAAGATGTGAGCAACAAGGGGCGAATTGACCTGACGCTGAAGGCCGAGGGGAGAACCTTCCTCTTTGAATTCAAGGTGACCGACAAGGAGCCCCTTGAACAGATCAA
>CAINOO010000141.1 GCA_903851535.1 uncultured Chlorobiaceae bacterium
CGGACGATGGCTGATTAATTAACTTGTGCTAATCAGGCAGCCATTGCATACGAATAATCGTCTGCATGTAATGTTTGCATAGACTTCTTTAACGAGTCCATCCATGCTGAAACTCGGAGTGCAACTCCATCTTACACCTGCCCTGTCGAAAGCCTGTCATCCCCATTTTGACTAAAAACAACGCTCACGTTGAGGTGAGTTCGTCTATATATGCTTTTCCAGGCAATAGAACAACAACTATCCGGCAGCTTTAATTCCCGTAAAGAAAAAAGAGCATCAGTTTAACCCCGGAAGCTCGGGAGAGTTGGCGACAAGCTGGTACTCTCCACCCTTTGAGCGCACCGTGCGACCCCACATCCTCTCATAGGCGGCACTGAAAACAATCTCCTTCGATGCCCGTGCGGTATACCAGGCCCCCTCTTCGAACTCCGCTTCGAGCTGTCCGGCGCTCCAGCCAGCATAACCAAGAAAGAAGCGAATCTCGGACGGCAACATCACACCGGTATTGAGCAGATAACTGAGCTCGTTTTTGTCTCCCCCCCAGAAAATCCCTGGAAATATTTCAAGCGAGCCATCAATAAGATCACCCCTTGAATGAAGAAAATGGACCGTATCAACCTCAACCGGCCCGCCCATGTGCAGACGCTCTTCTACCTCTTCGAAGCCGGATATGGCTTCACAAACCTTGAACTCCATCGGACGATTCAATATAAAACCCAACGAGCCGCGCTCATTATGCTCACACATAACCAGAACAGTGCGCTTGAAACTTGATTCAAGCATGTTGGCTGAGGCAAGCAGAAGTTTTCCGGCTTTAAGCTTGTCAAATTCGTTTACCATTTTTCTCTCTCTCAGGTTTTTTGCTGCAAATAGTTAAGCAACTCCTCAGCATGCCGGGCCACACTCACCTTCGGCCACACATGTTCGATAACACCCTCCTCATCAATCAAATAGGTAACCCTGTTGGTACCCATATACTCACGTCCCATAAACTTTTTCAGCCCCCAGACACCATAAGCCTCAACAATTTTCTTTTCGGGGTCGGAAACAAGACGGAAAGGGAGCTGGTACTTTTCAGAAAACTTTTTGTGCCTGCCCTCATCATCAATGCTCACTCCGAGCACTTCCACCCCTGCAATGTTAAATTTAGGGAAATTATCACGAAAAGCACAAGCCTCCTTGGTACATCCTGGAGTATCATCCTTCGGATAAAAATAGAGCACAACCTTGCGGCCACGGTACTCTTCGAGCGTTACCGTCCTTCCGTCCTGATCTTTGGCCGATATGGCCGGAGCAACTACACCCACCTGAAGTATTGACATTGGCGTGAATGATACTTATTCTGTTAACGAAACCGTTATTCTGATTAAAAGCAATCGCCAAGGCAAAAAGTTTCTTTCCTGAACTATGAAGCAATACTCATTCTGTCCGATATGCGGCAAAACCCTTGATCGAGCCATGATTGATGGCCGCAACCGGATGTTTTGCCCATCATGCTCATGGGTGCACTATATCAACCCCCTTCCTGTAGCGGTCGCCTATACCGTGAACACCAGAAACGAACTCCTGGTCATCCGCCGGGC
>CAINOO010000142.1 GCA_903851535.1 uncultured Chlorobiaceae bacterium
TCGGAAGAGGCCGATCAGCTTGTGCTCGACAGTACCTGCATAACAAACCTTTCAGGATACCTCGTCGCCGAAGGGTTGCTGAGCGATGAAAAACGGGTAGGCATCTTTCTGCGCCCCGAAGGGATACGCTCCATCAATATCCTTGCTGCAGAATACCAGCTCAATGTGGAGCAGGTCGTCATCTTCGGTTTTGACTCCACAGGCCGTGAGGTCAGGCCCCTGCAGGGACGAACTACCGGAGACTTTTCAGCACTGCTCAACGAAATCAGGGAAAACCCTCCTCTCACCTCAAAAGAACCACTTCTTGAGCGTATCGAGAAGATGGACGCAAAAGAGCGATTCGACTTCTGGCAGGGTGAGTTTTCACGGTGCATCAAATGCTACGCCTGCCGCCAGGCTTGCCCGATGTGCTACTGCCGCCGTTGCATTGTCGACAGCAATCAGCCGCAATGGGTCAACACCTCGTCGCATACACTCGGAAATTTTGAATGGAATGTCGTAAGGGCATTTCACCTTTCCGGTCGATGCGTCCAGTGTGGAAACTGCGACCGGGCCTGCCCTGTCAACATTCCGCTCCGACTCATCAACCAGCGAATGGCCAAAGAGGTGATTGATGGATTCGATCATTTTGCCGGTTTAAGCCCGACCCAGGAGCCGGTACTTGCAAGTTTCAAAAAGGACGACACTGAGACATTCATTCTCTAAGTAACCAACACCTATGACCAGAATCCTTTTCAGTGATAAACTTGACAATTGTGTCGCAAAATGGCGCTCGGCAGGAATGACCGTGATCGGCCCTGTACAGGGAGAGTCCCTTTCAAGCTATGCCACAGTTGAGAGCGGTACGGATCTCTATTTAGGCATGGTACTGCCCGACCGTTCACTCAAGGAGCTCTTTTTTCCCCAGACGGAGCCAATGGTGCGCTACGCCATCAGGAAAAATGAAATCGAAACGACTGACTTCACGCCCCCTGCATCTCCACGCATCATTTTTGGTGCCAGGCCGTGTGATGCGTCAGGTCTTGCAATCGATGATCCCCTTTTCGGATGGGATTACAAGGACGAATACTGGTTTCAGCGGCGCAATGAATCGGTTATTGTGACCATTGCCTGTACAAAAGCGGATGATTTCTGTCTATGCACCTCGCTCAAACAGGCCCCCGACAGCACCAAAGGCTCTGACGTACTGCTTCGTCCTCTCGACAAAAATCGGGGGTGGCTGATTGAAGAGCTTACTGACCGGGGACGTGAAGCATTCGCGATCATTTCAGAATACATTAAGGAGAGCGACGAAACAGCCCTTCCGACCGCCGAAGTACCGGAGAAATTCAACCTCGACACCTGCGTTTCCTGGCTGCAGAAACCCGAAAACTTCGACAGCAAATTCTGGAAAGAGATCTCGATGCGCTGTATCGGCTGCGCCTCCTGCACCTACCTTTGTCCCACCTGTCACTGTTTTGACATCCAGGACGAAGGCGACACCTACAGCGGTATCAGAAGAAAAAACTGGGACAGTTGCTCCTTTGCCCTCTTTACCATGCACACCTCGGGCCACAACCCCCGTTCGACGCAATCAGCTCGATGGCGCCAGCGCATCATGCACAAATTCAACTATTTTCCAGGCAAGTTCAGCGTGAACAGTTGCAGCGGATGTGGCCGATGCTCACGCCAGTGCCCGGTTGACATGGGTATTACCGAGACTTTACAAGAGATATCAAAATTATAGCCGTGACAGAAACCATTCACAACGCGCAGCCCAGCATCTACAAGCCGGCGATCATGAAAATTGTCGCCCGCCACGACGAAGCGCCCGGCGTCAGAACCTTGAGACTCGAGTTCCAGAACCCGGACGAGCATGAAGCGTTCAAAAAAACCTTCCGTACCGGCATGTTCGGCCTTTACGGCGTCTACGGCGAGGGAGAGAGCACCTTCTGCGTCGCAAGCCCCGAGACCAGAAAAGAGTATATCGAATGCACCTTCCGCCAATCGGGCAGGGTCACTTCGGCTCTGGCCAATGCCGATGTCGGTGACCTCATCACCTTCCGGGGCCCCTACGGAAACCGCTTCCCCATTGAGGAATTCCACGGCAAAAACCTCCTCTTTATTTCAGGAGGAATCGCCCTGCCACCAACACGGAGCGTTATCTGGTCGTGCCTCGATCAACGTGAAAAGTTCGGCAAGGTCACCATTGTCTATGGAGCACGTACCGTAGCCGATCTGGTCTACAAGCATGAACTTGACGAATGGCAAGAGCGTGCTGATGTTGACCTTGTCCTCACCGTCGATCCGGGTGGAGAGTCACCCGACTGGAAATACCGTGTCGGTTTTGTGCCCACCGTACTCGAAGAGGCAGCCCCCTCTCCCGACAACTGTATTGCCGTAATCTGCGGGCCGCCAATCATGATCAAGTTCACCCTGATCTCGCTCAAGAAGCTTGGTTTTGATGAAAAAAACGTCTACACAACACTCGAAAACCGCATGAAATGCGGCGTCGGCAAATGCGGACGCTGCAATGTGGGGTCGGTCTATGTCTGCAAGGAGGGACCGGTCTTTACAGCAGAAGAGGTTTCCCGTATGCCTGCCGCCGATCTCTGACACCTCTTTTATCGCTCACCTCAAAGCAGGCGAATGTGCAAAAAGCGCTCCGGTTGATGAAAATCAGCCGGCAGCGAGGCCTGATGCCACCAGGGAAAGAGGGCAAACTCTCCCCTGCCGGAAGAGGCTGAACACTGCAAGGCAAGAATCTCCCCTTTGACGAAAGGCCGCAAAAGTTCCCACGAAAACTCCATACCAAAGCGCCCCTCACACTCTACCTTATGCACCGCTTGCAGCCAGGGTTCTGCTGAAAGAGCTTCAAAGCCTTTCGCCCTCTTTCGAGGGGCATCAAAGCGCAAGGCAACCCAGTGGCCAGCCGGAGTTAACTCAAACTCCAGATAGCCTCCTCCCGGAACAACTGAAGCAATAAAGAGTTCAGAAACTCCGTAGTTCCACAACCCGTCAGTAAAACTTCCTTCCGGAATGGTTGAGGGCGGCTTGACGGCAAAAAGGGCCGAATCACCGCTGCGAGTTGTCCAGCGAAGAAAGGGTGCCTGGGGATTGAAGGCCGCATCTTCAAGCGAACGCAACTGCTCAACAACGACCAACGCGCCGGAAGGAAACTCCCGCTCAAGGCACGAATAACCGACCAGCGGCCCCTGCATGAGAACGCGGGGAAAGAGCGGTTCCTGCTTTGCCGCCGCGCCCTCCCCCTGCGGATTCCACAACAAACCGGCCCACCCTTTGGAAGAATCCCTTGTATCGGCGGCAAAAGCGACACCGCACGACGCAAGCAGATCACCATCAAACAACCCGATGCACTGCACCTCAAGATCGAGCTGAGCCCCGGCCTTTGCAAGCGCTGCATGTTGCATACGGGCAGCAAGCGTGAGCACCTCCCGTGCCGTTGCCCCTCCACTGTTATAAATAAAGTTGGCATGATGGGGGCTCACCATCGCGCCACCCTCCGCCATCCCTTTGAAACCAAGCTCTTCAAAAATAGAGCCGCTCGAACGACCCACCGCATAGTTGTTCTTGAAGGTCGAGCCGCAACTCGGAAAATCGAAATGGTGCTTCGCCTCACGCTCCCCTTCATGGCCCTCCATCAACGCTTTTATCTCCTGTTCCGTGCGTGCATGGGAAAAGCGCAAAAGAGCGGCAACCACAATCTCCGGCTTCTCCATCAATACCGTATGCTTGTAGCCATAAAAGATCTCTTCCGGCAAGCGCCAGCGCAGGCAACCCTCAACCGAGAGCGTCAAAACCGCCGCCGTAATGGCCGAAACCTCCCCCCCGAAACAGCGGGCATTCATCCTCACCGTTGCCCCGATCTGACCGGGAAGCCGGTAGAGCCACTCACCCCCACCCTTGCCAGCCCTCAACAGCTCTTCGGCAATGTGGCTGTTCTCCACCCCCGACTCGCAAAAAAGATCATCATCAGAGAGCCAGAACATCCGCTCCATCCGGCCAAGGGAGATTACCAAACCCGCAAAATCAGTATCTGAAAAAAGGATATTGCTCCCGCTTCCCATGAGGGCAACGGGGAGGCGCTGCTCAACACTCCAGAGCAAAATATCGGCAAGCTCCGCCAGAGAGGCTGGCTCGGCAAAATAGCGGGCGCTCCCCCCTATTCCGTAATAACCCCTTTCGGCAAGAGAGATATGTTCAGAAACTGCGGGTGGTATGGTAAAATTGTTAACAACGGTCATGCGAAGAGGTTCCTGTCACGGGTTAATGGCTGAGCGAAAGAGCTGGGGCGGAGGCAATTATCCTGCATGCTCCGCCAACGTCAGCAGGGTATCCAATAGCTCCCTGAGCCTTGGGCATTTTTGATATGCTAAATCTGGATTGATTCACGACCTTTTTGTAAGAGCGATGTGTATGCTGCGAATAAAGACGTTCCAGTAATTTTGCTGGCGGTTCAGTAAAGTTTACGGTTTCAGGCCTGTCAATTTTTTTTGGCAATGCACTTTTCACCTTTTGAGGGAAAATTTCAGGATCACTCAAAAGCCATGCTTCGACTTCATGAACAGCAAAAAACTGAAAAAATTTTGACTGATCAACAATTGCCTCCAAATATTGCTTTCCCCAATCGTAACGCACACCACTTTCACTTGCCTTATCCGGATAAAATGTTGGCCCATACAGATCAAGCAGCGAAATGACCGCAATGATATCATCTTTCGATGGTCCATTCAAGTGCATCTTCGCCTTTTTGGCAACATCTTTCACCAGCTCAGGCCACCCTTCGAAACGTACAACCCGAATCCCGACAGGCTTCGTTAACCTTGCATCAAGCCACCTTTTCAGGAAAGCGGGCAACGCCTTGTCTTCCGTATAGCCCTCTACAAAAAGAATAAATCTCATCCCATCTCCTCCAGTTCGCCGGATTTGAAAAGAGAGCCAAGAGAGTACTCCTTGAGCCAATAGTTCAGCTCAGCACCCTGTATAGTTTTCAGTTGCGTCTCCCCATTTTCCCATTTCGCTGCCGTCGTTGTGGGTATAGTTCCGACAAAAGCGTTCAAAAAGCTGGGCGAATGGGTCGTCAAAATAACCTGTGACCTTGTTGACGCATCAACGGCATATTCCGCAATCAGGGGAAGCATGGAGGGGTGAAGTCCGGTCTCGGGTTCATCAATGGCAATAACCGGAGCGGGAGATGGACTCGCCAATACGGTCAGCAAAAAAAGAAAGCGAAGCGTTCCGTCCGACAGTTCAGCCGCCGATTGCTCCCGTTGCAGTGATTTCCAGCGAATCCTCAGTTGTATCCTCTGATCCGATGCGGGCGGAAAAACCAGCTCGTCAAAATCATCACCAAAAGCGGCCTGCATGGCAGAGTTAATCTCTTTTTTAAAATCACGATCACCAGTGTACAACGTGTGTAGCACACTTACCAGATTTTGCCCATCCGGGTCAACCCGTTTTTCCATCCTCGCAATTGCCGGCTGGCGAACAAGAGCATCCTTACCAGTCGTAAAATCATGATAGACCGCTATGGATGAGAGCCATTTCTGGAATGGAGGAATCAGGTGATTATTGGTAAAAGGGCCTGAAGCCACAGAAAGAAGGCTCTCCTCTTCTGAAAGGAACTCATCCGGCGCTGAAAAGATCTCTTTCGTTTCCCCAAAAACAACAGCCTGCGTTCCCGCTCTTTCCAGCAATTTGACTGGATTTTTTTCAACACTCTCCTGTAACAAGTGCAATTGCATCAACTGCTCAAACTCGACCCTGTACGAGCTTCCCTTTCCAACTCTTGTTAATGCAAGCTCATACTGGTTGCTGCCGCCATCGCTATTTTCTCCTGTTGTTTTCAAAGAAAACCTGATGGATGAAGCAACCCCATCCCAAACAATTGGCTCCATCCCCCCACAGGACTGTATATACCGACCCAGCTTTCCCTGAGCTGAAAGAGACATTAACTCCAAAAAACGTAAAAGATTCGATTTACCGGTACCATTTTGCCCGATAATCACATTAAGATCGCCTGGTGTCCAGCTCACCTTTCTCAGAGAGCGAAACCCCTCAATATCCAGTTGTTTAATTTTCACTCTTTCTCTCCATGTAGCGCAAAAGGTTCTTTTTGAATCTTCAAATTTGGCAAACTTTCCTCGTTTAGCTCTGCCAGTTCGCCCCGGAATGCCTTGGCAAGCACCGATTGTTCGATTTTTTCTACCTGTTCAACTGCTTTTTTGTACTTGGCTTCGAGGTAGTCGGCAAGGGCGAAAAGCTTCTCTACACGACGGACGATCTCTTGTTGCTCTTCGAGGGGCGGGAGTGGAATAAAAATATTTCTGGCTTGTGACAGCGATATATTGATTTGACCAGCACTTCCTCTTGTATCTTTAAGAGTCTCTTTTATCGGCTCAAGGCTACAAAGCCAATAGTATAAAAACAGATGATTCAGGAAATTGAGAGGCCGATAGACAACAATTGGCTGATTGATGTTCCATTCAGGAAACTGGTCAGTTACCATTGCGATTTTTCCTAACGGCGGGCCGACAATATTCATCAGCACATCATTTGGATAACATTTGCATCGCTTCAGATGCTGCCGAATATACTCCAGCCATTCCATTTGTTCGGGATTAAATGCGTGGGCTGCCTGAATATCGGCAATGATTGTATTGACACGCTCTTCTGCGGTGACCAGGGGGTTTTGTTCACTGTCCGCATTAGAAAAGGTACCTTATGCGAGTCCCATTTGCCGATGGTTGGTTCGCAACCCACAGAATAGCGTTTTGCCTGTTCAAGCACATTGCGGGGATCAATGCCAACTTTCTTGGCTTCAAGAATGCCAAGCAGATTGCCGTTTACAAAGAGTGCATAATCAGCAGGGCCGCTCCTGGTTGGATACTCTTCAACCGCATGGCAAGACAATGCCGAAGTATCCAGCCCTGGCTTGTAGGGAATGATTTCCCATGCAGGAGAGAGTGCCCTGAGCTGCTGGTCAATTCTTGTTTTGCGGGTTTTCCATTCACTTTCATGCATCTGCGCCTCTCTTGTGCCACATTGTGCCCAAACTTGAGCCGGGAGAAAATTATGTCATAACCTCTTTACATATTATCGAAGAATCGCCATATCGTTTATAACCATGCGGATAAAGGTTGTAGTCATGGTTACAAGTTTACATTTTTGCCCGGGATTTAGCAAAATCAACGAAAAAAAAGAGTGTATGGTTCTTTCCAACAAAAAATTTGCCGTTCCCTGCATGGCAAGCTCTACGCTCGCAAAATCCGGAACTTCACGCAACAATCAGGCAGATCAATTGTCTGCACTTCGGGGCAAATAAATGTCAAATGTTGTCCCTGCTCCCTTTCTGCTGGAAGCTACTATCACACCCCGATTCTGCTGGACAATACCATAGACCGTTGCAAGCCCGAGGCCAGCTCCCTCTGTCATCGATTTTGTGGTAAAATAGGGCTCAAAAATAGAGTCAAGCGTCTCCCTTTCTATGCCACAGCCGTCATCACGAACCTGAAGTATCACATAATCGCCAGGCACCATTTCAGCATGAACAGAACAAAATGCCGCATCAACAACAACATTTCCGGTTGAGATAACCAGCGTTCCGCTCTCATTTATGGCATCCCTTGCATTCAGGGCAAGATTGATCATAACCTGATCTATTTGCGTCGAATCAATTTTCACTGGCCAGAGCCCGTCGCACGAAGTAAAGATCACCTTGATATGCTCTCCCAGCAGAGGTTGAAGCATCCTGACGATATGCTTAACCACAACATTAAGGTCAAGTATCGTCGGAGAGATAATCTGCTTGCCCCCAAAAGCAAGCAATTGACGGACAATTCCGGCTGATTTCATGATGACACCCCGCACCGTGGCAAGTGAGAAATGCACACTGGCATCAAGCTCCTCCCTGTCGATCAGCAGGTCGATATTGCCAAGCATCACCTGCAGCATATTGTTAAATTCATGAGCAACGCCACCTGCAAGCCGACCAATCGACTCCATCTTTTGGGCCTGAACCAGAGTTGCCTGTAACCGGGCATTCTCCCTCTCGATCTGCTTCTGCCGGGTGATGTCAGAAAGCACCGTCCAGCATGACTGTCCATCATTTTGAACAACAGCCTCAATACGAGCCATATATCCCTGTGCCAAAGGGTCATTTTCATGCACAAGCATAACCTCACAGAACCTTGGCTCCTGATGAGTGAAGACACGCTCCATCAGTGCATTAAACACCCTCCTCTCTTCCGGATCAACAAAAAGCAAGAGGCGTCTCCCCTTCAAAAGGGAGCGCTCTACACCAACCATTCTCGTTGCTGTCAGATTCACCTCAAGGATGGTACTGTCGCGCGCAAGAGTCAGGTAACCCACTGGCGCGAAGTCATAAAGCTCGGTATAGCGCTCCAGCCCCTTTTCCAGATCATCGCGCGACTGCAAAAGCTCATCCTGCTGCATTTCGAGTTCAATCTGGTGAACCGACAACTCATGAATCATGCGGTGCATTTCAACAGATGACAATGAAAAGCCCGGATTTTTCTGCTCATTTTCAAGCAAGCGCTCCTCAGCCCTGCGCCGCAATGCCGAAAAATCCTCTGACCGTACCTTGCTTTTTTTCATCATTGACTTTGTCCATGTTTCAGATGCTCTTCACTCTTACTCTATACGATACTTTTCTCCGGCCTTACCGCATTGCGACGGAATATTCTTGAGAAAAATAGCGAGCGCTTCCAGCCAACCCTCTGAAGAACCAATCCCGACAACCGGAAACGTGATCTGCTGCAGACACGCCTCCCCGGAACCTTCAGCCTCAACATACGGATGAGGAGGGAACTCTTTCTTCATATATGTTCTTTTGTTGGAAGGCACCCAAAATAATGGATGCTTCTGGAGAATACCGCATAATACTCTTCTTTACAAACAAAAGCAGAGCTTGTTGTTACGCTCCATCTTTCTCTTGTATGGGAAACGGCAATTAGCGATATTTGGGACAACAACCCTGAAACCTCTCTTCCTGAAGTCACATGAAAAAATTGTTTACGATTTTTATCGCACTCTTTTTTGCCTCATCCGTCACTCTTTTTGCCGCAGACAACACGCCGGAACCACCAGTACAATTTGGTACCATCACCGTGCATATCACCGGCATGACAAATCTTGTTGGCATGTTTGGCGTTTCACTCTACAACTCAAAAAAAGGATTTCCCGGCAAACACGAACAAGCCTTTGCCTCCACCATGAAAAAAGTGACCGGCAGTAACGATACCGTTGTTTTTGAAAATCTGCCCTACGGCAACTATGCCGTCAGCATCATGCACGACGAAAACAACAATGGAAAACTTGATACCAACTTTTTTGGTATACCAAAAGAGGGTGTGGGCGTTTCAAACAACCCGAAAATCGGATTTGGCGGACCAAAATTCCAGGACTCTGTTTTTACGCTCGACAAAAAAGAGCTTGAGATAACCGTTGCCATGAAATACCGGATCGCTTCATGATGCGCTATCATTCCATCGGCCAGCCCTTTCACCTTGCCACGGCACCACATTACCGAGATGCATGATTTGTTATCGGAAGGCCGCCGTATTATAGCAATAGGAGATATTCACGGCTGCCTGCATCCCCTCAAAAAGCTGATCAAACAAATTGAGCCGGAAGCGGACGATCAGTTGGTTTTTCTGGGCGACATGATTGACCGGGGCAAGCACTCAAAAGAGGTGATCGACTACCTCATCAAGCTCAGCAGCAGATACTCCTGCCATTTTATTATGGGTAACCATGAACTGCTCTACCTCGACTACCTGAAAAACCGCAATCCCGATCAATGGCTCCAAAACGGTGGACATGCTACACTCAAATCCTACAAGAGTGATGACGGCCGCGACCTGCCAGAAAAACATCTCCATCTTCTGCGGCACTGCCACTACTTTCTTGAAACCGAACATTATTTTTTTACCCACGGCGGACTCGACCCTGAACTCTCGATCAAGGATAATCTCCGTTACTACAAGCCTGAAGAGTTCTGCTGGCAACGGGTACACATGCAAAGCTCATTTCTTGAACACAACAACTACAAATGGGAAAAAACCGTTGTCTGCGCCCACACCGCTCTTCCCCTGCCCGTCATGCTTGAAAAACTTATTGCCATCGATACCGGCTGCGTCTACACCGACAACCCCCTTCTCGGTTGGCTGACCGCTGTTATCCTGCCAGAGAGGCTCCTGGTGCAGATCGAAAACCGCGACTAACCTCCCCTTTAACGCGTCACCTTTACACCAGTACCCCTACCCTCAAGCCAGCATAAAAAGCTGCTGCAATCCAGACAAAGAGTTCGGTTATCTCGCTTCCAGCACCCAGCACATCACCGGTAACCCCCCCGATTTTGCGCCAGCTCAACCATCCCGTCAACAGTGCCCCAAGCAGTGCCGCCGCTACAACCGTAACAAGCGCATAGAAGTCTGCATGAAGAAAAGAGACAAGAAACAACAGCGTCAGCAGGGAGGTAACCACAATATGAAGCGCTCCCGCCCCGCTCACAAAGGCCTGTGCCGTGCCACCCTCACTGCGGGCATAAGTGAGAGCTGAGGCGAGAAGAACCTGCACCTGGCGAGCAAGCAAAACACCTGCGGCAATGAACTCAAACGCTCCAATACCGACAAGTTTAAGGAGGGCCACCCATTTGAGCAGCATCAGGGCGGAGAGTGCAATGGCACCAAATGAGCCAACGTTGGGATCTTTCATGATCCGAAGCGCTTCCTCCCTTGTTTTGCCTCCCCAGAATCCATCAACCATATCGGCCAGACCATCGGCATGCATCCCCCGGCTCAAAGCGATGCCACCAAGCAGCACCAGCGCCGCTGAAAGCTCATTCCACCCGAGACGAAACCCGCAAAACCCGATCGCCCCCTCCACAAGCCCGAGGAGCAGGCCGACAACCGGAAACCAGTAAAGCGAGTTGCTGAAGGTGTCGCTCTCCCGTCCCGGAACCGGGAGCACGGTAAGGGTTCTCAGGGCTGTAACAAGGCCGCTCAGCACCCCTTACTCCCCGCTTTTTTCACTCACCCTTGCAGCACTGAAGGTGGCCATCTCATTATAGATTTTCACCGACCCCTCAATAAGCTGCATGGCAATGGCTGCACCCGTTCCCTCACCGAGACGAAGATCAAGATCAAGCATAGGCCGGGCACCAAGCTTCTCCATAACCACCCTGTGCCCCTGCTCGTTGGAAAGGTGGCTGAAAAAGAGGTAGCCTTCAACGGCCGGACAGAGCTTGAGCGCCACCACCGCTCCGGCGGAAGAGATAAAGCCATCGACCACAACCGGAACACGGGCTGCGGCAGCACCAAGAATAAATCCGGCAATGGCAGCAATTTCGTAACCACCCAGCGCCGCAAGTGTCCCAAAAGGCGTTGTGCACCGTGAGGCATTGACGGCAATCGCCCTTTTAATAACCGCTATCTTGTGGTGCAGGCGCTCATCATCAATGCCTGTACCCTTGCCCGTAATGCCCTCAACCGGCACATCAAGCAGAACCGAATAGAGCGCCGTTGCCGGAGCGGTATTGGCAATCCCCATCTCCCCGGTTCCAAGGAGATGATAACCCGCCTCCCAGGCAGCCGTCGCCAGTTCCGCACCGCAAAGCAGCGCCTGCAGGGTATCCTCCTCACTCATGGCCGGGCCGACTGCCATATTGGCACTGCCGGGCCGCACCTTTCGTTTAACCAGCCCCGCCAGATCTGCAAAATCGTAATTCACCCCCATATCCACCACATCGAGGTCAACACCCGCATGGCGCGTCAGCACGTTGATAGCCGCGCCCCCACCAAGCATATTATAGACCATCTGGGGGGTCACCTCGGCAGGAAAAGCCGAAACCCCTTCAACCGCCACACCATGATCGGCAGCAAAACAGCATATTTTCTTTTTTACAAGCAGAGGGTTCACTCGGCCAGTCGCCAGAACATAGTTCAGGGCAATCTCCTCCAGTCGTCCCAGGCTCCCCTGCGGTTTGGTCAAGTCATCAAGATGGGCCTGGGCCGCAACGCTGAGCGTACGGGAGACCGGCTTGATACAATCCAGCAACTGCTGCAACTCTTCATGCATGATTATCTCTCTTCTATATAATTGGTTACCCGGGAGCACAAGCCAGGGCTACTTTAAACGAAGCGGCAGACCACTGCAAAGCAGCCAGGCCTCCGTAGCAAGCAAGGCAACCCGCTGATTGATGATACCGGCAATATCACGAAACCTTCGGGCCATCGCATTCTCCGGCACAATGCCCATTCCCACCTCATTGGAAACAAGAATGATATCACAGGGAGGATGACGCAACACCGCAAGAAAGCCTTCGATATACGGCTCCCTCTCTCCCCTCTCCCCGGCATAGTGCATAAGGTTTCCGGCCCAGACAGTCAAGCAGTCGAGCAGCACCACATCGGTTCCTTCCGGCAATGCCCGCAGGGCGAAGTCAAGAGCGAGCGGCTCCTCAACCGTTGTAAA
>CAINOO010000143.1 GCA_903851535.1 uncultured Chlorobiaceae bacterium
CTGATACTTTAGCCTCGTTACAATGACCAATTCAGGAGGGATGGCCATTCAGACGATAGTATAATCGGTATCAGGCGTTTTTGATAATCCCCGCGCCCGCCGTTGGAGAAGAGCTGAACCTATGCGCGGTCGGCCGTGCCAGCATCAACACGGGAGTCGGGCTCTTTTCGGGAAGGCAACGGAAGCGGGGAGAGGAATAATTATCTTGGAAAAATTGGTAAAAATACTCTAAATTGATCAAAGAACCGTTTCGATAACGGCATCGGGGTTTGACCATTATTTTTTCATTAACCTCTCAATAATAAACATCATGGCAAACGAAACAAATGATCTCGCAGGCGCTTTGACCAATTTGCTCAATACCGGCGGCACTCTTCTTCAGCAGTCAATCGAATTGTTAAACAGTGGACTCAAGAGCACCTCTCAGATTATTGAGCCTCTGGGCAAGTCGGCAATTGAATTGGCTGGTAATGCTACCAACGTTTTAAATCAGACGTTGCAGAATGTCTCGGCCGCCATTGCTCCAAAAAAGTAAGTCACAATTTTGCTTGCTGCTGTGAAAAGCTTTGCAAAAGCACCCTGCTCTATACCGCGCAGGGTGCTTTTTTTATGCATGCAGGATGTTGTAAACTGCTGTGGAGAGCGATTTGACGTTGAAGGGTTTCTGGATAAAGTTAATGCCACTGTCGAGAACACTGTTGTTGGCAATAACGTCGGCAGTGAAGCCTGACATAAAGAGAGTTTTAAGCTCTGGTCGGGATGCGCGGAGCTTTTTGGAGAGTTCGGATCCGTTCATTTCCGGCATGATGACATCCGTCAACAGCAAGTCAATCCTTCCCTTGTAGTTTTCCGCTGCCACAAGGGCCTCTTTTGGTATAGCAGCCGAAAGCACCGTGTAGCCATTGCGTTCAAGAATGAGCTTGCTGAGCTTGAGAATGGATGGTTCATCCTCCACAAGCAAAATGGTCTCGTGGCCATTATTGGTCAATTGCTCCGGTTCTGCTTCCTGCTCAACAGCCGACTCTGCACGATAAAGTGGCAGATGTATCGTGATGGTTGTTCCCTCTCCTGGTTTGCTCTGGCATTCGATGGTGCCGTTGTTCTGCTTGACAATTCCGTAGACCATCGACAATCCAAGCCCGGTTCCTTTTCCCTGCTCTTTTGTGGTGAAAAATGGCTCAAAAATATGTTCAAGATCGTTTGGATCGATACCGCTGCCGTCATCGCGAAGAGAGAGTGTCACGCAGGAAAGATCATCCGTGCCGGAGGCTTCACTGGCGATTTTGGGCACAGCGCTGCTCCCGCTTTCTATCGTGATTCTGCCGTTACCGGTTATGGCATCCCGGGCGTTGACACAGAGGTTGACAAGAATCTGGTCGATCTGTGATGGATCAATGTTTATCCTGGAATTTTTGCAGTCAGGAATCCATACCAGCGTAATATGTTCTCCGATGAGGCGTCGCAACATGGGGAGCAACTCTTCGACTGCGGTGTTCAATTCAAAAATTTTTGGAACAACAATCTGCTTTCGGGCAAAGGCAAGGAGTTGCCGTGTCAGATCGGCAGAACGGATTGCGGCCTGGCGAATGGCCTCAAGATCGCCGTAGGCTTCCTCGGATGGGTCGAAGAGTTCAAGAGCCATTTCAGAGTGGCCGAGAATAACCGTCAGCATATTGTTGAAGTCATGGGCGATACCCCCGGCCAGCCTTCCTACCATCTCCATTTTCTGCGATTGCTGAAGCTGAACTTCAAGTTTGCTCCTTTCCTCTTCGGTCTGACGGCGTTCCGTGATGTCTGTGCTGGTACCAATAATTCTGTGAATAACTCCGCTCTCATTGCAAACAGGGTTCAATACGGTCTCCCATAGCGTCTCCTGACCCTTGAAGGGCAGAGACTCTTCATAGTAAATTGATTTACCTGCACGAATACAGTCGTCATAATGATGCGTAACTGACTCAGCAATAGCAGGAGCAAGAAACTCTTCGGGTGCTTTTCCGACAATAGCATCACTGCTGAGCCCTGTCAGTTTTTCATGTAACGGGTTAATTCCCTTAAAGCAATAGGTACCATCAGGATCCACATCAACAACAAAGATAGAGTGGTTAACCGCATTATAGATATCCTTGAGAAACTCTTTGCTTTCGAGTATCTCCTGCTCATACTCTTTACGATAGGTAACATCGCGGATCAACCCGATCATGCCAGAA
>CAINOO010000144.1 GCA_903851535.1 uncultured Chlorobiaceae bacterium
TGAACACCGCCTTACACTCCGCCACGACAATGCTGATATCCGACTTCAACACCTGGGATTTGCCGCCGGACTGCTCGACACAGAAACCTATTCTCGATGCACGGAAAAACAGGCCCACATTGAGGCACTCAACCAACTCTGCCTGAAAGCAAAAATCCTGCCTGACGAAGCAAACCCACTCCTTTCTGAACTTGGTTATCCATCAGTAAGTACATCACAAGGTGCCATAAATCTCCTGAAAAGGCCTGGCGTTCACCTCGGCATGCTTCTGGATGCATCACCATCATTCAAACAATGTGCAGAGGCAATAACCCTCGATATCCTGGTCTACGAACAGGTTGAAATTGATCTTAAATACGAGGGATACCTTAAACGGGATCTTTTGATGGCTGAAAAAATTGTGCGACTCGATATGCATCAAATACCGGCTGCATTCAAGTATGACACTGTTTCAGGCCTTTCAAATGAAGGACGCGAAAAACTGAAAAAACATCAACCTGAGACCATTGGCCAGGCGTCAAGAATTCTTGGCGTTTCCCCGTCAGACATCTCGATACTCATGATACGCCTCGGTCGTTGAACAGTATTGCTTGTTTCACGTGAAACATCTACTCTCCATTGACCGATGCTCCTAACCAAACATGCAACCATGGACAGCATAATCAGTGATATCGCGACCAACGATCTTTTATTTGGAAAAGACAAGGAGGAGTGCATTGTTGGCGCGTACCAGCTTTCAGATACCCATATCAGGATTTTTAATCGGGAAAAAGGGGAGGTTCGCCAACACGATGAACCATTTTTTCCATTTTTTTTTCTTTCTGACAACGCGCTTCTTGATGGGTTTATACCTGAAGACGGGGAAAAATTCTGGCTGGTAAAGCTTGGTGGTTCAAATTATTATCAAAGTCTTGCCATTTTTCGGAACTGGAAAAATCACCGGGGAGCTATTGACTTCATCAACAGAAAACGATATGGCGATACACCGAGGGAGATCAACAAGAACACTCCGTACGAGACCAATACGCTTCTTTACAATAAAGGTGATGCTGTCACACAATACTTTCTTCAAAGCGGAAAAACCCTTTTCAAGGGGATGATTTTTGATGATCTCTACCGAATGCAACTCGATATAGAGACACGGTACGACCCTGTAAAGACACGAAAAGGTGCATCAGGAATCGGAGATGATGAAGTGATTATTGTCTCACTTTGTGACAGTCGTGGATGGGAGTGTGTTCTTCATTCAAAAAACCGAACTGAAAAAGAGCTTATTGAAGAGCTTATTGCCTTGATCATAAAAATGGATCCGGATGTTATTGAAGGACACAACATCTATAGTTTTGATCTCTCTTATCTGCAGCGCCGTTGCGAACATCTTGGAATTCCTTTTGCAATAGGACGAAATGGATTGCAACCAAAAACATATCCTGCATCAATTCGTTTTGCTGAAAGAACTATTGATTATCCCTTTTTTGATATTCCGGGCCGCCATGTCATTGATACCCTGTTTCTTGTACAGAGTTATGACGTCTCAAAGCGATCAATACAGAGCTATGGCCTTAAAGCTGTTGCAAAGCATTTTGGCTTCGCTTCACCCGATAGAACCTATGTTGATTACAAGGATATTATCTCTCTCTGGGAGAATAATCACGAGAAATTGCTGGCTTATGCCCTGGATGATGTGCGCGAAACCAGAGCGCTGTCATCACTCCTGTCTGGCAGCAATTTCTATCTGACCCAGATGCTGCCCTATACATACGCGATGACCTCACGTATTGGGCAAGCTGCAAAAATTGAAGTGCTCATAGTGAGAGAATATCTCCGCCGTAAAGAATCTATACCAAAGCCGTCTTCCGGACAACAAGGTTCCGGCGGCTATACTGAAGTGTTTTTGAAAGGAATTCTTGGCCCGATTGTCTATGCCGATGTAGAGTCACTCTATCCCTCAATAATGCTCTCGTACAATATATGCCCAAAAAGTGATGAACTGAGAGTGTTTCCCGAAGTGCTTAATGATCTAAAAGAACTCAGGTTCAAAGCCAAAGAGCGGTCGCGCAGAGAGAAAGCCGACGGCAACCTCTCTTTGGCCAACAATTTTGATGCCATGCAGGGTTCGTTCAAGATCCTTATCAATGCCATGTATGGATACCTCGGCTTTAACGGTGGTATTTTCAATGATTTCACTGAAGCCGATAAAGTAACGTCAACAGGGCAGGCTCTGGCAAGAAAAATGATTATTGAGTTTGAGGCAAGAGGATGCAAAATTATTGAGGTTGATACTGATGGTATTCTTTTTATACCTCCACCGGAGGTAACAACCGAGGCGGCTGAACGGGAGCTGGTCGGTGACGTGTCGTTGCTTATGCCACAGGGTATCA
>CAINOO010000145.1 GCA_903851535.1 uncultured Chlorobiaceae bacterium
CTCTATAATACTCTGGATTTTTGAAAAGTCAATACAGGGTGTTATTGTTGCATCAGCCACTTTCACATGCACCTCACTTTTATCAATTGCATGAATTACTTACAGATTAAGTCATCACAAATATCCACAGAAACTTAGCCGGACGAAAGAAACCAGCGGCTTAACCTTAATCGTATCATCACAGAAACTACCATTCACAACTGTTCTTATACAAACAGACAAAGCTCCGTCTCATATCGAAACGGAGCTTGCTGTAGTAATGACTTCTTTTCAAAGATCACTTCACCTCTACTGAGGCACCTGCGTCCTTCAGCTCTTTGGCAATCTTTTCTGCTTCGTCCTTGGAAATGGCCTCTTTCACTGTTTTTGGAGCGCCATCAACAAGATCCTTTGCCTCTTTCAGACCAAGGCCAGTGATAGCACGAACTGCCTTGATCACGTTGATCTTGCTTTCGCCTGCGGCTGTCAGTACAACGTCAAACTCAGTCTGCTCTTCCACAACCACGACATCACCAGCAGCAACAGCAGCAACACCAGCAACTGCAACAGGAGCAGCACTGACACCAAACTTCTCTTCCAGTGCCTTCACCAACTCTGAAGCTTCTGTAAGAGTCAATTTACCAATTTCCTCTACAAGTGTTTCGATAGACATTATTCCCCTCTCTTGTTTAATTTACAATGTATAATAATTCTGTGAGTGCGTAATAGTTTTGTGTAATTTATTGCTTCTGTTTGGCAATCTGATCGAGAGCGCATACCAGGTTTCTCATAACCGCATTGACAACCATCGGAACCGAGCTGACCACACCATTAATCAAACCGGCAGCACGTCCAATATTTTCTGTCTTGGTAAGCATCTCCGAAAGAAGCTGAAGCTGATCGGAACCGAACACTACACCATCAATTGCCGCCATCTTGAACTTCAGCGCATCATTGGTCTTGCTGAACTTTCTGATAACCTTCGCTGGAGCGACTGGATCATCAAACCCAAATGCGACCGCTGTGGTGCTTTTAAGACCCGGTGCAAGCTTGTCTGCACAGGCCAAATCTTTCAGAGCCTGCTTGATGAGCGTGTTTTTGACGACACGGTACTCAACCCCTACCTTGCGGAACTCACGGCGA
This sequence comes from uncultured Chlorobiaceae bacterium, assembly GCA_903851535.1. Classification (GTDB taxonomy): domain Bacteria; phylum Bacteroidota; class Chlorobiia; order Chlorobiales; family Chlorobiaceae; genus Chlorobium. The sequence goes on from CAINOO010000145.1 coordinate 1,123, forward strand.
AGCTCTGACATTTTGGCAACGCTTAACCCCTGAAACTCAGTCAGATATATACCCTGTGACCTGTTGATCTTTTCAGCAACCTGCTGAACGATCTCTTCTTTTCTATCTCGCTTCATCGTATAAACCGTTTTTATTAGGCGACAAATTTTTCCATTTTAACCTTCACGCTCGGAGACATCGTGCTCGAAAGCGCAATGCCCTGCACATACTGACCCTTTGCTGCCGATGGCTTCAGACGAACAACCTCCTTAAGGAAGCTGGCAATATTGGCAACGAGTTGATCAGGCTGAAACGAAACCTTGCCGACAGGTGCATGAACATTTCCTGCTTTATCAACCCTGAACTCGATTTTACCGGCCTTGACCTCTTTGACAGCCTTGGCCACGTCCATCGTCACTGTTCCTGACTTTGGATTAGGCATCAAACCGCGAGGTCCAAGAATTTTGGCAACCTTGCCCAGTTGGCCCATGACATCAGGAGTTGCAATGATAACGTCAACACCAGTCCAACCCTCCTGGATTTTTTCAATATACTCTTCAAAACCAACCATGTCAGCTCCAGCAGCCCTTGCCTCTTCAGCCTTGGCCTCCTTGCAGACAACCAGCACAGAAACAGTCTTGCCCGTACCATGAGGCAGCATCACCGTCCCGCGAACGACCTGATCAGCATGTCGAGGATCAACACCAAGCTTTACGGCAATATCAACCGTCGCGTCAAATTTAACCTCGGTAATCTCCCTTACCTTCTCTACAGCATCCACCAGATCGTACTCACGAAAGCGCTCGATCTTCGATGCTGCGTCCCTGTATTTTTTCCCAGCCATTATTTATCTCTTGTAAAAGTGGTTAAAAAAGCGGCTTTTCAGCCTCCCACAGACCGAAACACAAAAAAAATTTTTCTTAATCCTGGACAGCAATACCCATACTTCTTGCCGTACCCATAATCATCTCTTCAGCTCCCCTGCTGTCGAACGCATTAAGATCAGGCCTTTTCAGTTCAGCAATTTTGCGAACCTGATCACGGGTAACGGTTCCAACCTTGTTGCGGTTTGGCTCACCGGAACCTTTCTTCAGACCAGCCTCCTTAAGAAGAAGCACTGCCGCCGGAGGGGTTTTGGTAATAAACGTGAATGACTTGTCAGAGTATACTGTAATCACTACAGGGATAATCATCCCTGCTTCAGATTGGGTTTTTGCATTAAACTGCTTGCAAAACTCCATGATATTGACACCCTTCTGTCCAAGTGCAGGACCAACAGGAGGAGCAGGGTTCGCTGCGCCAGCAGGAATCTGAAGCTTGATAAAACCGAGTACCTTTTTTGCCATAAACTATCTCTATTCAGAAGCTTAAGTTACTTAAGCAACTATTATTGGGAAACTGACTTAACCTGTGAAAAATCAAGCTCTGTCGGCGTACTGCGACCGAAAAAACTTATCATAACCTTAACCTTCATTCTTTCGAGACACACTTCATGAACAACACCGGTCAACGAACTGAACGGCCCGTCAATCACCTTGACGGAATCACCGATCTTGAATGGTGCCTCAAAAACGGAACGGTGCTCAATGGTGTTCTCCGGCTCAAGAATTTTCTCGACCTCTTCAGGCCTCAAGGGGGTAGGAACATCATCAACGCCAAGAAAGCCCATAACAGACGGGATGTCAAGGATCAAATTCCTTGTCTGCTTGTCGAGTACCGCTTCAATGAGCACGTAGCCCGGAAAAGCATTTTTTGTTAAACTTCTTTTCTTGCCATTCTTGACTTCAACAAAGCGCTCATAGGGAACATAAATCTGCAATATCTTGTCGCCAAGACCACAACGAAGGACATCCGCTTCAATACCCTCTTTAACCTTGCGCTCATGACCAGAATAAATCCTGAGTGCATACCATCGTGCAACAGGAACGCCCTGATCTTCAATATCCTTTTTTCTTGCGCTCATCAATTCAGCCTTATCACTTTTGCTTACAATAACTTTCCCATAACGAAATTTATGACCCAGTCGACGACAAAGGTAAACAAGGCAAGAATACCCGAAACCGTCAGTACAACAGTGGTCAAGTCCTTGATCTCCTCCTTACTCGGCCAGATAACCTTACGCATCTCACTGATGACATCACGATAATACTGACCAGCCTTGCCGATATATTTTGTCATGAATACAAGTGCAAAATAAACTACAGTGAAAATTCTTTTTGCGTGCACGTCAGGAGGGAATCGAACCCCCAACCTGCGGTTTTGGAGACCGCTGCTCTACCAATTAAGCTACTGACGTATACTGGCAATACCCCAAAACCCTGAGCTGATGATCGGATTCGAACCGATGACCTCTTCCTTACCAAGGAAGTGCTCTACCGACTGAGCTACATCAGCCTGACACACGAAAGAAAGGCAGTGGGTAGGGGAGGATTCGAACCTCCGAAGACAGAGTCGACAGATTTACAGTCTGTTGCGTTTAACCACTTCGCTACCTACCCATA
>CAINOO010000146.1 GCA_903851535.1 uncultured Chlorobiaceae bacterium
AGTTGAGGGCAGGGGAGAAAGGCAAGAACATTATCCGCATCACTAAACAATAAGGGTCACATGGATAACGATATAAAGATTCCGCCACCGAGTGATGAAATCATTGATGATCCCCATGCATCGAAGATTTCCCCGGATGATCCCCGGCTGAAACTGCCCTCACAGCAGAGCCGGAGCCTGAAAAAAGGGCCGGTCATTGCTATCGGCTCTGTTCTCTTGACCATCCTCCTTGTGGCGCTGACACTTGCCATCTGGCCAAAAGAGAAGACGATGCGTGTTCAAAAAGAGGATGTGGCCGTGAACCAGCCCTTTGCTCTTCCTGAATCGATCAAACGGGCTCCCGGCAATGACGCTCCGGTCATGCTGCCGCCAGCGGACAGCATCCCCCAATTAGGCCGACCGCTCCCCGGTGATCTTGGCCATGCCATGGTCAATAGAAATCAGGGCAACGTCCAGACCAAAGCGCAAACCCCGGAAGAGGTTGAGCGTGATGCCGCCCTGAAAGCCAGTCCCTTTTTTGGTGGCGGTGGTAGCTTTTCTGCCAGTGTGACCCCGCCGCCATCGCTGGCTTTACCGGCCAGCAGTAGCGGAAGTGATGGCTCTGGTTATGGAGGCGGGCAGAACATGCAGGATCGAAAAAATGATTTCTTTGCCCGTGGCGGCGGCGATGAGAAGGAGTATCTCTCACAGGGCATGCACCAGCCGAGGAGCCAGTATGAAGTGAAGGCCGGTTCGATCATCTCGGTTCTGCTCGTAACCGGCATCAATTCTGATCTGCCGGGTAACGTCATCGGGATGGTCAAAGAGAATGTTTATGATACCCGAAGCGGTGATTACCTGCTTATTCCTCAGGGAACCCGCGTGCTTGGCAAGTATGACAGCATGATATCCTACGGCCAGAAGAGAGTGCAGGTGAGCTGGAGCCGGATGATTCGTCCGGACGGGAGCTCTCTTATCATTGAAAACATGCCGGGGGTTGACTTGGCCGGTTCTGCGGGGTATAAAGACAAAGTGGATAACCATGTTGACCGGCTGGTTGGCGGAGCAGTGCTATCCTCTCTCCTGTCGGTTGGAGCAACGGTGTCACAGGGGTCATATACGGATGAGGCAAGCATGAGTATGCAACAGCGTATGGCGGCATCGGTCGGCCAGAACATCGCCACTACCGGCAGCCAGATCACCCGGAAAAACCTGGATATCCAGCCGACACTGATTATCCAGGCGGGGAAGGCGGTCAACATCCTCGTCAACAAGGACATGATTATTTCACCTTATAACAGTAAAGGTTGATTATGAACAACAACAGTTTGAACATCCAGATCAAGGTCTATCAGGAGCCGGTCAAAAAAATCTTTGTGCTACCGAAAGAGATGGCAGATCTCTTTGATCAATATGTCGCACTTGCCCAAAAGGAGTATCCAAGTGTCAGTGAGGCGGAAATTGCGGCAGCCATGTTCACGACCCATATGAAGCGTGACCAGTTTTTTCAGCGTGAGCTGAAGAAGCATTCCGGAACGGTGGCGACGAAGAAGGTGCGGCCCGGATCACCACAGTATGAGAGCGGCCATGGATGAACTTGAACGGTTCAAAACCGAAATCAACCTGACCGAGTTTGCGGTGAGTCTGGGCTACCAGCTCGACCAGCGGAAGAGCAGTAGAAGCAGTATAGTCATGCGGAACGCGGAGGGTGACAAGGTGATCATCACCAGAAAGGATGGTGGACACTGGACATATTTCAGTGTCCGGGAGAGTCGGGACCATGGCAGCATTATTGATTTTCTGCAGTTCAGGGAAGGTATTAACCTGGGCGGAGTCAGAAATCGGCTTCGGCCATGGATTTCGGGAATGGCGGTTCGACCCGATGTTTCGCTCTATGCCGGTGACGTGCACAAAACGGAGAAGGACAGAGGTGCTGTTCAGGAGGCCTGGTCGGCGGCGATCGAAACGACCCATAACCGTTATCTTACTTTCCGGGGCATCAGTCAGCAAACGCTTCAGGATTCGCGGTTTTCAGGGTGTGTCCGGCAGGACAGGCGGGGAAACACGCTCTTTGCGCATTACGATCAGGAGGGGCTTGCCGGTTATGAAATCAAGAACTTCGAGTTCACGGGGTTTGCCCGACATGGTGAAAAAGCGGTCTGGCGGAGTGCAGCGAACCGGCTTGATTGCCGTCTGGTGATGGTCGAGGCGGCGCTTGACGGATTGAGTTACCACCAGCTCATGCCGGATCAGGGTACCCGATACATCAGTATCGCAGGACAGATCAGCCCGCATCAGCTTGACGTTGTCAGGGCTGAAATCAGCTCAATGGCAGTCGGCAGCACCATTGTACTCGGGTTTGACCATGACCATGAAGGGGAGCTTTTCGCTCTTCGGTTCCGAAACCTGGTGCCGGGCTATCACTATCTTCGTCATGCACCGGATTCAGGGAAGGACTGGAATGATGTTCTGACCAAAAAGAGTGCATCGTAGCCCTTCGTTCTGTTAATGAAATCACGCCTGTTGTTTGTTTTCCTCTTGCCGCCTTTGGCGGGTTGGGTAATTCTTGATAATCGACAAAAACCATGCATTATCCTTTGTAAAGGCTTGCAATAAAAAAGATAAAATGGTACCGTAACCGGCAAAGTCATGATTACTGAAACATCTTCACGCCTTGAATTCTGTCTGCCGTCCAGTCTGGAACCAGGGATTGTTGAAAATGCAGCTATCTTGTTATAGAATAAAGCTAATAACGGAATTTAATAACTAGCAAATATTGGACAGTAGAGCGATATTACTGGCTAATATTTGAATTCAGATAACTGCCGGTTATTGCTAAAAGTAGAAAATATTTGATTCCTCGACGCCAAGCCCCCCTATAAGTTCTTCTCATGTCTAGGCTGATCACTATATGAAGTGATATTCTTGTGATATATCCGGATTCTCGCCATCTGGAATACCTGCACCTCCATGTCTCCAGAGAATAAGGCCGTTTTCAATGTGAAAATAACACAGGCTGCTTGCAGGCGTGCTACAGTGGTTGTATTTTGTATGTTAATATGTTTATTAATTTCTTCATTAATTAGTTAGTTTGTTACTTAATTAGTTTGTAAATTAATTTATGTATGCCGCCGCAATCAAATCAAATATTTCTGCTATGCGTCCAGTCGAATTTACACCTGAAGAGATTGTCAAAGCCGGTCAGGAACTGCGAGCTGCTAGCCGTAACATCACCGGCTTTGCTCTGCGCCAGAAAATAGGGGGTGGCCACCCTTCCCGGCTTAAGCAAGTTTGGGATGAGTACCTCAATAGTCAAGTTGCGGTCAAGGCTGATCCTTTTGCGGAGCTTCCCGTTGAAGTGGCCGAAGAGGTGGCCGCAGTTAATAAAGCGCTTGCTGAGCGCCTGATGGCAATGGCTGTCGAGGTAAACAATAAGGCGGTTAAGGCGGCAGAGCGCCATGTTGCCGAAATCATTCGCAGTACAGGGGAGCATCGTGAACAGGCAGAGCGAGAATTGGCTGATGCCTCACAAACCGTAGAGGATCTTGAAACCAGGCTTGATGAAGCCAGGGCAAATGCTGAAGAGCTGGGAAATAGTCTGGCTGAAATCCGGAATGACCACCAGGCACAAGCCGTCAAATTGGCTCAAGTGAGTGAACGTCTGGTTCTGATCGAGGAGGAGCGTAATCGTTATGAGCAACAGGCAGAGCAAATGCGTACCGAACGCGATACTGCCCGTGAAGATGCAGCCAGGTTGCGCGGTCTTGTTGAGGCATTACAAACCCAGGTTAAAGATCTCATGCAAACATTGGGTCCACGTTAGCACATTGAATGGTACTGTTTATATATTTCCTCTTGCCCCTTTGTTATCATTTTAGGGTCGTTTTGAGATTTAAACAAAATCAATTTGACATGAATTTTTGTCCTAATCTATCCATTCTTCCGCCACCGCAGCTTCGGCTCTGGCCGGAACTTGACGCTACGCCAGCGACATTTACGCTTTACGGCGGAACGGCGCTTGCTTTGCGTTTGGGGCACAGGACTTCTGTTGATTTTGATTTTTTTTCTAATCAG
>CAINOO010000147.1 GCA_903851535.1 uncultured Chlorobiaceae bacterium
CCTTCAGTTCCAGGCAACATCAGGAGGCTGATATTGCCTTTTTGGATAACGATACACCGCAAGCTCATCACGGTTCGACTCCCCGGCGCATCTTTCATTGTGATGCCCTTGTCAATGAGGATAGTCTGGAGTGCCGTCTTACGCTCTCCGATATCACTGATCTCAGCAATGCAAGGCAGGAGAATGCCTCGCTTCAGGAGAAAAAAAAGAATTGGGACAAATCGATCCACTCTCTCTTTGACAACTTCGCTGATCCTGTCTTTCTTATTGATACTCACTATTCCATTCTTGCGGCCAATGCTGCCTTTACAGCAATTTTTGACAAAAGTGTCGAGGAGTGCCTGAATATCAACGCACTTGATTTGCTGATCCCTGAGCTTCGTGAGCTGCGCATGAATTGCACTGAAAAAGTCATCGCTACCGCAAAACCTCTCTCGTGGGAGGATGAGCAGAATGATGCAACTCTCCGTCATACCATTTACCCGATTACTGATAAAGAGGGTAAGGTGGAGCAGTTGCTTTTTTTTGTCCAGAATATTACCCAAGCCAAGGCGATTGAGCGAAAGTTACAAACTGAAGCGTCAATCAATCAGTCATTAATCCAGAGTATCCCCGGAATTTTCTTTATGACTGACCAAAACGGATTGATTACACGATCAAACGAATATCTGCGAAGTCAAATTATTGGTGACCAGCAAAGCGAGAGCATGAACATCGGGGGGTTGGAACTTGTCCATCCTGACGACAGGGAGAAGGCAAATGACGCGCTGCAAAGCGCCATAAGCAGCGAGGGCGGTAAAACGACCTTTGAGGGTCGGGTACTGCTCCGTGGAGGGCCGGAATACCGATGGTTTGTCGTCACAGCCAAAAAAGTCACCATCAACAGGCAACTCTTTCTGATCTGTGTGGGTACCGACATCACCGAGCACAAGCAATTGGAAAAGATTCTTGTTGAGAATGAAGAGCGATTCAGAACACTTTTTGAAAGCCACGCAGCAGCCAAACTTATTATTGATCCCGAGAACGCCAGCATCGTTGATGCCAACGAGGCAGCAGCCAACCTGTATGGCTGGCCAATTGAAAAACTCTGCCAGTTGCGCATCGATCAAATACAGATCAGCACACTTCCCCCTGAAGAGCTCAGGCAGCAAATAGATCGTTGTGTGAGCAATGAAGAGCAGCACTTTATTTTTCGCAACCGCATTGCAGATGGCAGCATCAGGGATGTGGAGGTGTTCAGCAACAGCATTGAAATCGGAGGCAAGCCCTTTGTCTATGCCATTATTTTTGATATTACCGAACGCAAGCGGCTCGAAGCACTCGCCGACAGCATTCTTGCCATTGACCTCAACGGTGCTATCATCAGCGTTTCCAATATGGGGCTTGACCTGTATGGTGCCAGAAGCAGGGAGGAGCTCCTTGGACTCCCCTTCTCCTCCCTGTTGCACCCTCGTGATATTGATGCCTTTAAGGAAGCTCTTGCAACAGTAAAGAGGGAGAGAACGGTAGAAAAACATGAATTTTTACTGAAACGGAAAGACAACACCATCTGTTCTTCTGAAATCAGCCTCTCTCTGGTTGAAGACAGTAATGGAGCGGCACATTCATACCTGATTATTCTGCGCGATATTTCACAGCGCAAGCTCATTGAAAGTGAACATCTCTTCAAAAAAACCTTGATCGGCCTTGGTGAAATGGCTGCTGGCATTGCGCATGAAATTTATCAACCCATCAATACCATCGGTCTGGTTGTTGATAAAATGCTTGTCGAAGCCAACACCTACAGTGGTGAGGTCAAGAGCGACATCACCAAAACATCAAAAAAACTCCTCCATAATATTGAGCGTATCGAAACCATTGTCGATACGATACGCTCGTTTGCCGGCAAAGAATCAAAAAAGGGAGCGATTGTTTTTGACAGCAACACCACCGTAAGGGCAGCAATGGATATCGTCTCCCTGCTCTGTTCCGAAAAGGAGATTGCACTCGACTTTACCACTGCCGAGGCATACCAGCCGGTATCGGGCAATATCTACAAGTTTGAACAGGTCATACTTAACCTGATACGGAACTCCATCGATGCCCTGGAAGAAAAAATGGAAAAAACCGGTATGGATTTCCCCATGAAAATCCAAATAGACTCATCCCGTGACGGCACATCGGTCGTTCTTCGGGTGCAGGATAGTGGTGTCGGCATCCGTCCTGAAGAGCTCGACTACATCACACAGCCATTCTATACCACCAAAACATCCGAAAAAGGCACTGGCCTTGGACTGTCGATCAGTCAGGGTGTCATCAAAGAGATGCATGGTACGCTCTTGATTGAGAGCAAACCGCTTCAAGGAACAACAGTTACTGTTACGGTGCCGTTGAAAGAGTGTGCCGAAAAGTGATGTTTGCCTGTTTCATCTGCACTGGCCCGCGCTTGGTGGTCTGATTATATTTGTCAGTGATGGTTTATTTACTACTTTCTGACGAGAGGATTTTGTTCAGGGAACAAAAACATTATAGCAGTGGTTCTGCCATTGATACAATGCATAGCAACAAATCATTTAAATTATTATTAATTAACGGTTTAATAGCACAAGAAATCTTCGTCTGCCAGATTTTTGTTTCCTTGATATGAAAAAGGCTTGGGTATAAAAGCCGTTGTGTACATTTCCGGTGCATACCCTCGGGCACTGCGAAGCCAATAATCCTTTAGGCGATTGAATGATAATGTTTTACAGTTATTAAAGCACAGGTGTAACATGAAATACTCAGTATCATCACGTAAAGAGTTGACAATTTTGAAAATTGAAGAGGATGTCTTCGATTTTCGTCATAGTGAAGCATTCAAGGTGGCAATTGACGGGATGGTGAACAAGGAGCATGCAAAAAACCTGATCATCGATTTTTCTCAGGTAAAAGCCATTGATTCGTGCGGCATCAGCTCAATGCTGCTCGCTCACCAGCTTTCCAATCAGTTACAGGGTCTGGCAATTTTTGTCTCTCTCTGCAAGCAGATCAAGGATCTTTTGAAGCTGACCAATCTTGACAAACAGCTTTATATCTTTTCTTCGATCAATGAGGTTGTGACCCTGATAGAACCGGCAATGAAAAACAAGCGAGGTGCCAGAGGAAAAGCACAGGCACCGGTTGATGAAATCATTGATGAACTTCTCTGCGAAGACCTTGACCTCATGGCTGAACCGAATCTTCATGACGAAGATCTCGATGAGCATCTTGTGGAATCTGATGAAATATCCCTTGAATCTGAACTATCCGAGCCTTTAACAGAAAAAGAGAGCTGTTCGAAAAAACGGGGCCGTCCCAAAAAAGCGGAATCCAATACTGCGACAAAATCCAAAAAGCACAAAGAAGAGCCCGGCACCTGAGCCGCATACTTCCTGTTGCTTCCCGTCAGGTTCTACCCCACTCCTGTCCAACATTTCGGACGCGGAGAGCCCATCCCGGGAGAAACTCCCTCACGTTCCAGCTATGGGGCGGACTGCCATGCTCCTTCATTGAGCATGCAAATCCGGTGAAGACTTGACAAGTGCCATGTAATTACATACATTACACTATAACGGACGCTTCGCTTCAGAGTGGTGGTTATGAACAATTCTTACAATGGGTTGACTTTTTTTCCAACACAGGGCAGAACACCTGCCGGATGATGCGTGCGTTGCTATTGACGGCGTTAATCCTTGGGATATAACGGTATCTGATGACCGTTTTTACCGGATGTGGCGCTTCTGCATGCCGGGTGCTACCGGTTCTTCCGGTGTATGGGCATCTCCCTGGCAGCATTTGTATTCGCACAACAGCGTGGAAAGAAGATTCAGGGGAACAAGATAGCTCTTATCCAACAAAACTGACTCTCGGAACATGGTGAACAACTATTGCAAAAAACAGTTGGAGCGTCTCTTCGAGCCAGCAGATATCAGCATCAATGGCACCAGACGCTGGGACATGCAAATCCATCAGCCACTTGTCTTCCGTCGTGCCATCACGGAGGGAAACCTTGGCCTTGGAGAGGCCTACATGGATGGATGGTGGGACTGCCATGACCTTGATGAGTTTTTTTTCAGGTTGCTCAGGACAAAAGCTGACGAAAAAATATTGACCCCGATAAATCTCGTCGGAAAATGGATTGGTAAAACAGTCAACCTGCAGCATCCTTCACGCGCCTTTACCGTCGGTGAAAAACATTACAATACCGGAAACGACCTCTTTGAGAGAATGCTCGACAAGCGCATGATCTACAGTTGCGGTTACTGGAAAGAGACCGACAGTCTTGATGAAGCACAGGAGAAGAAACTTCGTCTGGTGTTCGACAAACTCCAGCTTCAACCCGGAATGAGGGTGCTCGATATCGGTTGCGGCTGGGGCGGAGCTGCCCGTTTTGCTGCAGAAAACTATGGCGTTTCGGTTACAGCCATAACCGTCTCAACCGAACAGGCCAAAATTGCACAGGAAGAGTGCGCGGGTCTGCCTGTCACCATCAGCGTGACTGATTACCGTACGATGCAGGGCTCTTTCGACAGGATTTATTCAATCGGCATGTTCGAGCATGTTGGTCATAAAAATTATCGCAACTATTTCAGGATAGTCAGCAACTGCCTGAAACCGGACGGGTTGACCCTGCTGCACACCATCGGCATCAACCAGCCCTGCACCAACGGCGATCCCTGGAGCTGCAAGTATATCTTTCCAAACTCCATGCTTCCCGCCGCAAGCCAGATAGCGAAAAACTACGAAGGGCTTTTCACACTCGAAGACTGGCATGTTTTTACCCATGACTACTCTTTGACGCTGAAGGCATGGCATGAAAATTTTGAGAAACAATGGCCGAATCTGCAACATCGCTATGGCGAAAGATTTTACCGTATGTGGTGCTACTACCTGTTGAGTTTTTCCGGCTCTTTTCGGGCCCGTTCCATTCAGCTCTGGCAAGTACTGCTCTCAAAAAACGGACTTCCGGGCAGAACCACTATTCCCCGGTAGCGGTTAATTCAGTGGTAGATAAGAGTGCGTGCAGGGCTATGGCGTTTGAACTGCTCAACGTCCTCTCGGCTCTTCTTCATAATTGTTTCAAGAGGGAGCTGTTTTTTGATCATCTCCCTGAAAAGAGGGGTTCCGGCAAGCTGGTCAAAAAACGCCCCTCTTTTGTCAAGAGCAATCTCCCGGGGATAGAGACGCTGGAGTTCAAGCAGCAGTGCTGTTGCTGTTCTGAAGGGGCTGAACACGCTACGATCAGTCAGCTTCAGCTTCAGGCCCTGACAACGCTCTCCGCTGAACTTTGCCGAGTTTGGCAGAAAGGTGACCGCAGAGAATGAAACTCCCGGTAACCGGTAGCCGCTGAGAGCGACAGCGAGTTCAGCACTATTGATGAACGGTGCACCGAACTGCATGAAAGGGGCATTGGTACCCCTTCCCTCGCTGACCGTGGTTGCTTCAAGAAAGACCGTGGCAGGATAGAGTATGGCTGTCTCAACAGTTCTGATGTTTGGTGAAGGAGTGCGGAAGTTAAACCCCTCATACTCATCAGCAAACTTGTGGCGACCGTACCCCTGCATGGCAATCACCCGGAGATCAAGCTTCCTGTAACACTGCTCCTTCAGCAGCAGGGCAATTTCACCAACCGTCATTGCGTGAACAAAGGGGATATCGACAGCCCCGACAAATGATTCATATCCTGGCTGCAGCATGAATCCCTGGGGGTGAAGAGGAATAACCGGATTCGGACGATCAAGCACCATAAAGGGTATGGCGGCCTCTTCACAGGCTGCCATGGCATATTTCATGGTCGAAATATAGGTATAGCAACGGGTACCGACATCCTGAAGATCGAAAATCAGCAGGTCAATTTTGCGCAACTGCCCTTTATCGGGTTTTCTGGAATCTCCGTAGAGTGAAACGACCTGCAACGTATCCGAAAGCACACTGCTGCCAACTTTTTTTCCGGCTTCGACGTCAGCCGAAAAGCCGTGCTCCGGCGCCATGAGAAACTTTAGTTTGACGCCTGCCTGAAGCATGAGGAGATAGTTCGGCTCCCCTTTTTGACTGAGAGCTGCCGCATTGGTAATAAGCCCGACCCTCAAGCCGGAGAGTTCCTGAAATTTGGAGGCTTCAAGCCGGTCGATACCGCAGAGCAAGGGTTCTGCCATAGAAGGAGGTGCAGCAAAAAAGAGTACGATGATAACAAGAACAGGGAACAGGAAGAGGTTCTTGTTTTTGAACATGAGCGATTTGAAACAGAAGTGGTTCATCGTCATCATTGCCTCTGAACGAAAGAAGATTGATCTCAAACAAAAAAGCCGCCCATTTGAGGAGGCGGCTTTACTGGTGGTGGGGACAGGACTTGAACCTGCAACCTTCGGGTTATGAGCCCGACGAGCTACCAATTGCTCCACCCCACGATGTTTGTGCTATCAATGTAAGCAATAAATCCTGATTTCCAAACTATTATTGTATCTGTCTGCCATTTATTTCATTTCCTTCCGGTTCTACAACAAAAAGCTTCCCGTCAGCGCCCTCAACAGCAAGAATCATACCCTCTGAAACGTCATCACGAATGGTGCGTTCGGCAAGGTTGGCCACAATGACCACATTTTTGCCGACCATCTCTTCCGGAGAGTAGTATTTGGCAATCCCGGCAAGCACCTGTTTTGTCACTGAACCAACCTGGAGTTGCAGTTTGAGGAGTTTTGCAGCTTTTTGAACCTTTTCAGCCGCAATAACCCGGCCGACACGGAGGTCAACCTTTAAAAAATCATCGAAGCTGATGAGCGGTTTGAACTCCATCTTTTGCTGTTCAGCTCCAGCCTCGCGTTTTTCAGCTTCAGCCACCAGCCCCTCTATTTTTGCAAGTTCCGGCGCAATATCGCTCTCCTCGATTTTTGTAAAGAGAATCTCTGATTTTCCACTGATCTTGTGCCCTCTTTTGAGCCCCGGCGAAAGCAGTTCGGCCAAAAGAGATTTCCCCGGTGTTACCAGCTCTTCTATGCGTTCACCAAAGCCAAGCATGGCATGAATACGGTTGCAGGTTTCAGGGATGACCGGAAAAAGAGCAATGGAGAGCGCATGACAAAGATTGAGCGACAAAGCCATCGTTCTTGCTGCGGCGTCACGCTCGATTTTTATCACTTTCCACGGTTCAGAGACGGTAAGGAAGCGGTTCGCTGCCCTTGCAATATCCATGCCGAGAGAAGCCGCTTCTCTGAAATGAAATCCTTCATAAGCCAAATCAAGCTGCTCAAGGCTCTCCTGCCAGTCGATCCCCAGAGCATTCCACTCTTCAGGGGTACACGCATGAGGTACCTGGCCATCAAAGCGGGAATTGGTAAAATCAACCGACCGCTTGATAAAATTACCCAGGGTATCGGCAAGTTCACCGTTGGTTCGGTTCTGAAAATCCTGCCAACTGAAATCGGTATCCTTGTTTTCAGGATAGTTCATCGCGATGCTGTAGCGCAGGGTATCGGCCGGGAACGTCTCAAGAAATTCACCAAGATAGACCGCATAGTTCCTCGACTTGGAAAATTTTCTTCCCTCAAACGTCATGAACTCCGAGGCAGGCACATTGTCAGCAAGATTGTAGCAGCCACTTTGGGACGCTTCATTCCAGGCCATGAGGATTGCAGGAAGCATCAGGGTATGGAACACGACATTGTCCTTGCCGATGAATTGCACAATCCTTGATTTCCCGTCCTGCCAGTAGCGCTTCCATGCCTCAGGATCGCCTTGCTGCTCCGCCCACTCCCTGGTAAAGGAGATATAGCCAAGTACCGCATCAAACCAGACATAGAGCACCTTGCCCGCAGCCTCTTCGTTTTCGAGAGGCACCTTGATCCCCCAGGCGAGATCACGGGTTATCGCCCGGTCTTTCAGTCCCTGTTTAAGCCAGGTGCGTGTATAATTCACAACGTTTGGTCGCCAAATACTATAGGGATCGTTCTCGATGTCCTCACGAGGCATTGTCTGAAGGTCATGCCTATGTACATAGCGCTCAAGCTCTTCCTGGAACCGTCCAAGCGGAAAATACCAGTGCATTGTCTCGCGAAGTTCAGGTGTCGCATCAGAGAGTTTGCTTTTCGGGTTGATCAGTTCAAGCGGGCTCAAATGGGTGCCGCACTGTTCGCACTGATCGCCGTTGGCCTCCGTATTATTGCAGATCGGACAGGTTCCGGTCACATAGCGGTCTGAAAGAAAGCGTTCCGCCTTGCGGTCAAAAAAAAGCTTTTCGGTTTTTTTTACAAAAATCCCCTTTTGTTCAATTTCAGTAAAAAACTCCTGTGCGGTTTTATGATGAACCCCGGAAGTGGTACGGCCATAATAATCAAAAGAGATGCCGCACTTCAGGAAGGCCTCATGATTCATCCTGTGGTAGCGATCAACAACATCCCGGGGTGCGATGCCCTCCTTTTCGGCTGTAATGGTAATAGGGACGCCGTGTTCGTCAGAGCCTCCAATATGAATGACATCCTCTCCCTTGAGCCTTTTATAGCGAACATAGAGATCAGCAGGAAGATAAACACCCGCCAGGTGGCCAAGATGAACCGGACCGTTGGCATAAGGAAGTGCTGTCGTAACAAGGGTTTTTGTAAACTGAGGCATGGGGTAGAAGAAAAAAACGGTTACACTGAAATCAAAATGATAGTTCGCCACATGGTGGACTGAACAAATAATCAAAAAAAAGCATGGAACTTGCCATGAGAGAAGCAGGCTTCATGCTTTGATACTGCCCAAGGCCTCAATATAGAAAATAGAGCAACAAAATAATTCCCTGCCGAGGGAGGAAATTCATACAAAAAAATGACTCAACGGCTACTGCGCGTCGCTATCGTTGCCAGATTGGAGCTGGATGAAAATCTCTCATAACAGAAAAAAGCTATATTTTCAGTATATTGTTATCGCATATTCCGCAACAAATAAACTCTCCTCTGCGTCACATGGAAGCGTAAAAAAAAGAGGAGTATGGATGATTCAGTTCAAAAAAAAAGAAACAGAAATGAACGCTTTTCATTGTCCAGGATGTCACAACGTCACAGGCGGGGACGAGAAGTTTTGTATGAAATGTGGTTACCCTCTCAATACTACCTGCCCTGACTGTGGCCATAGCTGGCGATATATGTTTGTCTACGACTTTTGTCCCGAGTGCGGAAAAGTAATGCGCCAGGTTGAAAAAAACGTCCAAGCCAAACAGCACAGCCGCATAATCAGTAGCGACTGAGCGTTGGCTGTGCTGTTTGGCTCCATATCCCCTGGAGGGTAAGGTCGTTGTGCCTATTTTTTTACAAACAGGGCATGGAACTTGTTGAGTGGTAGTCTGCGTGTCTGATCACTTTTCAGGTAACGAAGCCAGACAAGTTTTTTCTGGGCGTCAACGCTTTCAACAACCGCCGGACCCTCGGGAGTGTTGACCTTGCTTCCTGCTACGGGAAAGGGTGACTGGGCAGGTGAGTTGGGGCGGCAGCCTTTTTCGTGTTTTGAATAACCAAGACAGCATTTCGGACGGTTGCATATCCCGGTAATATTAAACGCATGGCTCTCGTTTCCCGATATTTCGGAATATTGTGATTTTTCAGCAAAAGGGTTTGCGTGGATTTTCGGGAGCCAGCTCGAACAACAAAGAAGGCAGCCGCACGGCCCGAACGTATTTGCCCTTCTGGCCTCTTCACGGGTTGTTATCTGCACCATCTGAATTCTTGCCTTGAACTCTCCCGCAAGGTCACGCACCAGTGTCCTGAAGTCAACCCGGTGTGAAGAGGTATAATAGACCGACAGTTTCTGCTGGTCCATACGTAACTCCACATCAACCAGCTTCAAATCAAGTTCATGCTTTTTAATCTTGTTCAGGCAAACTTCCCGTATCTCCAACTGTCTCTTTTTCAGCTCAACAATGGACTGATTGTCGTTTTCGTCAGCAATCCGCAGCACCGCAGTCCACTCCTGCCCACTCTTGTCGAGCCCTTTAAGCTGAAGCTTTTTTCGGGCAATCAGACCGGTCGAATAAACAACGCCAAAATCATAACCACCGTCAGACTCGATAATCACCTGCATACCGATAGTAAACGGAGTCCCTGTATTATTGATAAAAAACTCCCTTCTGCAACCTTGTAACTCAACCTCGCATATATCATCTGAAACACCATCAGGAAAAGCCCCGTATATTGTTTCCATCTCACTGTGCAGCAATTGTGAAAGCCGCAACCTTACTTTTGCATTATCACCTAAAAGACAACTGCATAGAACATTACTCATAACCGATCAATTTGGTATGTGGGAAACCATTTGTCTTTTCTCTTTTTACATTATCCGCCTTCAAGGTATGCAAATTTATCATCTTTTCACCATACCAGAAAGAGCTGAACCAAAAAGGGGGACGTTGTTGATATTGTGTATTTACTGATCATCATTCATTGGGCAGATGAAGAAAGCTCCTTATCGCCTCAATACGCCTGTTAACTGATGGGGTTCCCTCAACAACAATTCGTGCATCGTCAAGTGTACGATTGATAATCAGCTCCTTGAGTTCGTCAAGATGTGTCTCCGTCATTCTCTGCATGTATGCGGTAAGAGCATTCTGGCCCTGAAACTCCGTGGATGTAACCAGGAGAGGCTCCCTGAAAGACAAAAAGAGTTCCGGTTTCTGTTCGTCCAGATAGTCAATCCGGCTGACAACAGAGACAAGGTAAACCCCGGGAATTGTATCAAGAAGGCGAGAGACAATCGATGCCGTCCCTTTAAAAAAGAAAAGGGGGCGTTTATCAACAGCCTCTATCTTTCCCTGGGGGAAAATCCACAAGGCATTCTGTCGCTCACTCTTGGCCGAAAGCAATTCAGCCGCATAATGAATCGTTTTAACGGCACTTCTCGGACGGGAGCGATCAAGGGAAAATGCTCCTATACGGGTAAAAAATCGATGTTTCCGCAACTGCTGAAACTCAATAATGATATGCAGATTCTGGCAAAAAAATTCTTCGCTGCAAAGTTGCGACCAGAAACCATCCCACCAGCATGCGTGATTTGCATAAAAAATAACCGGAGTACAGAGATTCATCTGCTGCACTCCGGGGTGCATAAAAACGCGTACCGAATTAAAATACCTCCTGAACTGCCGACGGGAATACCAGCCAAACCACAAGGTATAAAGCTTGCTGCGACGGACTTTCAGCATAGGCTGCCTATTTGAAGGCTCTCCTGATACGGTTTATCGCTTCCTCAAGGGAGGCAATTGATGCGGCATAGGAGAGACGGAGATTTTCCGGAGCACCAAATGCATCACCAGGTACGGTTGCTACGTGATGAACCTTCAAAAGATATTCAGCAACATCGGCCGAGTCTTTCATGACAACGCCGTTGAACGTCTGGCCAAGCACACCACTGATGTCAGGAAAAATGTAAAACGCACCCTGCGGAAGAGAGGTCTTGAAACCGGGTATACTGTTGAGAGCCTCGTACATATAGTCGCGTCTCCTTTCAAATTCAGCACGGCGCTCTTCAACAATCTCCTGGTTACCCGTCAAGGCTGCAACAGCGGCTTTCTGTGCTATGGCATTGGCATTTGAGGTGGTCTGCGACTGTATTTTGTCGCAGGCATCAATAAACCATTTTGGCCCGGCAAGGTAACCGATTCTCCATCCGGTCATGGCGTAGGTTTTCGATACTCCATTGCTCACAATAACCCAATCCTTCATTTCAGGAATCCTTGCAGGAGAGAACGGGCGAAGATTGCCATAAACAATCATATCATACATTTCATCGGAAACCACAAAAATACCACGTCCTTCGACAACTTTCATCAGGGCACGTACCTCAACTTCACTGTAAACAGAGCCTGTTGGATTCGATGGGGAATTCAGGACAAGCAGCTTTGTTTTCGGAGTAATGGCATCCTCAAGCTGGGAGGGCGTCATTTTGTATCCAGCTTCCAGAGAGGTATGAACAATGACTGGTATTCCACCGGCAAGACGTACCATTTCAGGGAAACTTACCCAGTAAGGGGCAGGAACAATCACCTCATCACCCTCCTCGCAAAGAGCAAGAAACGTATTCGCAAGGGTCTGTTTGCCCCCATTGCTGACCATAATCTGGTTTTCCTGGAAATCAAGACCATTATCGCGCCTAAACTTTTCAACAATAGCCTTTTTCAGTTCCCCAATACCCGAATTTGCCGTATACCGGGTAAACCCGGCATTGATTGCATCTATACCAGCCTGATTGACATGAGCGGGAGTAGGAAAATCGGGTTCACCAGCCGAAAGGCTGACAATATCATGGCCTTCGGCCTTCATTTTACCAGCAAGATTGCTGATTCGCATGGTCTGCGACTCCTGCATACTGAGCACCCTGCGGGTGAGATATTGATCTTCCGGAAGAAGTGTTTTTGACATAGGTACGTGGTTTATTATGATATTTATCTGCTCTGTTCTTCACGTTTTTGATGCATCATCTCCAAAACGCAGGGATGCACAAATTTACTGACATCTCCGCCCAACATGCCCACCTCTTTGATGATTGATGATGCAACATAGGTGTATTTAACATTTGGCATTAAAAAGACCGTGGTCACCTCTGGATAGAGCTGGCGGTTGAGGAGCGACATCTGAAATTCGTATTCAAAATCCTTGACCTGCCGCACCCCCCTGACGATGGCTCTCGCTCCTACCTGACGGGCATAATCGACAAGGAGCCCGTTATGCAAAACGTCGACAGAAACACCAGGATAATCACAGGTTACCTCCCTGGTCATAGCATCCCTCTCTTCGGCGGTAAATAGAGCTCGTTTCTGGGAGTTTTCAGCAATAACGACAACAACTTCCTCAAAAATATTCAGCGCACGTTCGAGCACATCAAGATGACCGTTGGTAAAGGGATCGAACGTTCCCGGGTAAATAGCTTTCTGTTTCATCGGCTGAAAAGGTCAGTGCTGAAAAAAAGTAACTCTTGTCATGCCATAATCACGATGAAAAGAGTAGCAGGGCAAGTGCTGAAAATCAAAATGCGCGCTATGTTCGACCAGCAGGAACCCCTCCCGGGCAAGAAGAGTGCCTGCAAAAATTTGTTCAATCAAGAGATCATAATCTGGCCACGAATAGGGCGGGTCGCAAAAAAGAAGATCAAAAGACCCCTCCACACGGCGGAGAAATGCCGAAACATCCATATTGACAATCTTGACGCAATCCTGAGCCGCCAACTGCATGGTGGTTGCCTTCAGCGCTTTGAGTGCATCAACATGCTGATCAACAAAGCAGACCGACCGTGCACCACGGCTCAGCGCTTCAAAACCAAGAGAGCCGAAACCCGCAAACAAATCAAGAACACTGACTCCATCAAAATCCATCCTTGCCGTAAGCGTATCAAAAAGCGACTTTTTTACCCTGCTGCTGCAAGGACGTATAGCGAGCGACGATGAGCTCCTGATTTTCCGTCCTTTGTATAAACCTGCCAGAATCTGCATGAATTCAGCTTCAGCTCAAAAAATCACCAAACCGGGTCTCTGCAAGAATGGCAAGCGCTTTAATGGCATCATCCTTCGACGGTGGTTTTCCA
Organism: uncultured Chlorobiaceae bacterium; assembly: GCA_903851535.1. Taxonomy (GTDB): domain Bacteria; phylum Bacteroidota; class Chlorobiia; order Chlorobiales; family Chlorobiaceae; genus Chlorobium. Next base: position 13,540 of record CAINOO010000147.1, read on the forward strand.
TGCCAGTTGGACTTGTCGGGCATACTCCCCTCAAAAAAAGGAACCCCTTTTCCCATAATTGTTTTCGCAAGAATCACCGTCGGTTTCCGGCGATCACGGCACGACTTGATCGTTTCTACCGTCGCGACAAAATCCTCCAGGTTGTTGCCATCACAGTGACAAACATCCCAGCCAAACGAGCGCCACTTATCGGCAAACGGCTCAATATCCATGATTGAGGTAACCTCGCCATCAATCTGCAGATTATTGTAATCGACAATACCGATAATCTTGCCAAGCCGGTAATGAGAGGCGCTCATTGCCGCTTCCCATATCTGCCCTTCCTGACACTCACCATCGCCCATCAGACAAAAAACATCACCCTGCTTGCCATCAATACGCAAACCAATCGCTGCACCAACTGCGGCGGAGAGACCCTGACCGAGAGATCCTGAAGCAATTCTGATCCCGGGAAGCCTCGCCTCAGAGGTAGGATGACCCTGAAGATAGGAACTGACCTGGCGCAGGGAGTTCAGTTCACTGAGAGGGAAATAACCTGAACGGGCAAGCACACTATACCATGCCGGAACAATATGGCCATTGGAGAGGAAAACCATATCCTCATCATGAAGCTTCCAGAACTCATGCGGCTTATGCTGAAGTACACGAAAATAGAGCGCCGTAAAAATATCGGCCATGCCGAGCGAACCACCCGTATGACCGGAATTGGCCATAGCAAGCATTCTAATAACATCCCGACGGACCTGACGGGCCATCTCCTTGAGATCATCAATTGAGGCAAGCTCAAGAAGCGTGCCTTTTTTTTCAGCAGGATACAGTTTTAACTCTTTTGCCATGGTAAGTCAACAAAATGCTGGTGAATAAAGAAAAAAAAGCCGGAATTTACCTGGCCGGGTGATAAATAACAAAAAAAACTCATTCATGCTGCCGCTTTCTTTCCCGTACAAACTTCCATCCGGAATAAACAAGAACAAGAACAAAAACGATCGATACCGGAATACTGTAGAGCGCAGCATAAGCTCCGATATCCTGCCAGTTGCTTCCAAGAAAATAACCTCCCGAGAGCAAAAGCACATTCCAGACAATAGCGCTTGTCAAGGCAGCAAGAAAAACAAATGGTGTCCTGAGATGCATCAACCCGGCCGTAACCGAAATAACCGACCTCGAACCAAAGAGGAAACGGTTTACCAGTACGGCAAGATAGCCATGAGTGGCAAATTTGCGACGAAGCAGCTCCATATCCGAGGGAGGAAAAAAACGGTGAACACTTTTCGCCAGCCAGTGTTGCGCCGTGCTCTCACCCTCGGCATACAACTTCAGACCAAGATGGCGGCTGAGCATATACACAAGCATAAAGCCTGCTGTAGAACCCAGTGAAGACCAGAAAAGAGCACCGGCAAATGTTATGTCACTTTTGCAGATCAGATAGCCGATAAAGGCAATCGGAACATCTCCGGGTATCGGCGGCACGACATTTTCAAGAAACGCAATCAGAAAAAGAAAAAGGTAAACCGCCGCAGGATCGGCATGTTGCAGCCAGGAAATCGCAGCTTCAAGCATAACCGGGTCTCCGTTCTGTCATGCCGAACTCAGTCAAGATCAAGAACCCTTCTCTGCACTTCACTGTAAGCATCCTCAACACCGCCCAGATCAAACCGAAAACGATCCTTGTCCATTTTTTCGTTGGTCTCAAGATCCCAGAAACGACAGGTATCGGGGCTTATCTCGTCACCCAGCAGGATCTCGTTATGGTGGCGACCAAACTCAAGTTTGAAATCGACCAGCTTCAGTTTTCTTTCAGCAAAAAATTTTTTGAGTAACGTATTAATGCTCTCTGCACTATTCTTCAGAAAAGCAAGTTCCTCAATCGTGGCAACACCAAGCGCCACGGCGTGAGCCTCATTCATCAGCGGATCATCGAGATCATCATCTTTCAGATAGAACTCCACAATAGGGCACTCCAACACCGTACCCTCGCTGAAGCCGTACCGCTTCACCAGTGAACCAGCCGCGATATTGCGCACAACAACCTCAACCTTGATAATATCGAGATAACGGCAGAGCATATCACGATCAGAGAGCTTCTCGACAAAATGAGTACGGATCCCCTGGGCCTCAAGCAAGGTGAAGAGCTTGCACGAAATGGCATTGTTCACAACGCCCTTCTCGGCAATACTCCCCTTTTTTTTGTTATTGAACGCTGTTGCATCATCCTTGAACTCCTGTATCACCAAATCGGCATCATCCGTCCTGAAAACCTTTTTTGCCTTGCCTTCGTACAGTTGTGTCGTCTTTTTCATGGAAAAAATAAATAATTAGAGTGATTGGCCGTCTCAAACGAAAGCCGTTAACCGTGTAAAAAAATTATCCTTTTTTACTGACTCGACTGCTCAGAAGCCGCCTGCTGTACCGCACCGGTAAGCACAATGGCAATCTGATCATCGGTAAGCCCCTTGTCTTTCAAAAAACTCATAAACCTGAACACTCCAAGATCCGACAGCATCGCTTTAGGCTGGTACTGTTCATCAAGTCCCCTTGAGCGACCATACTCTTCAGAAGTCTTGATCCAGTCATCAATGAACTGCTCCGATTTCCCGTTCTCAAGAAAAAAACCGGTAACAATCACCTTAACCATATCCATTGCCGGTTCCGGATGCGCATTGAAGAGCAATTGCATCTCTTCGGAAATTCTTGCCAGCACAATAACCGCCTCCCTGTCAAGGGTCTCCTCGAGGATATCTTTTGCCTGTTCCTTGACATCACTCTTCTGGGTCATAATGCTTCCCGGATTGTTGAAAAATAAAATATTGACAACTGGAAAATCCCGATTAAGTTACATAATCCTTATGGTAAAGAAAAAAAATTAGAACAAAAGAGCCTATGCGAAAACAGCTCAGCCTGGTTTTTCTTTTTTTTCTGGGTGCCTTATGGCTCTCAGCCCCTGTTACGGGGAGGCAAAAGCCTGAAAAAAGCCTGCTTTTCCTCTGGTGGAATGTTGAAAATCTCTTTGATTTTCACAATGATCCGGCAACCGAAGATGACGATTTCACGCCGACGGGAAAATTGCAGTGGACGGAAAAGAGAGTCGCCCTGAAACAGATGCGCATCCGCCACCTCCTCTCGGCAATAGAGGTACACCCTGACTACGGAAAATATCCGGACATTGTCGCCTTTGCCGAGGTAGAAAACCGTCACATCTTTGAAGAAACACTCAAAGGATGTGAGGGAATCAGCTACCAAACAATCTATCACGAATCACGGGATCCGAGAGGTATTGATATCGGCCTCGCCTACAACCCGAAAACAGTTCTTCAAACAGGATCGAAAGCCTACTCTGTACCTTTGGAGGGCAAGCCGACAAGAAAGATCATCGTTGCAGGATTTTCAGCCTCCGGCCACCCCTTTCACATCATTCTGAACCACTGGCCCTCCCGCTCCTTCGACACCGGGTGGAGCGAACCAAAACGACTTGCAGCAGCAAAAGTTGCCCGACACATTCTCGACAGTCTGATACTTGGCCATCCAAAAGCTGATGTTATTGTCATGGGTGACTTCAATGATGAACCCGCCAACCACTCCCTGAAACAGGTACTCCGCTCAACATTCGATGCCTCTTTGGCAAGGGAGAACAGCAATGCACTCCTTTACAACTGCTGGAGTGACTACGACGGAATCGGCAGCTACTTCTACAACAACCACTGGCAACAGATCGACCAGATCCTCCTGAGCCCCGGAATGCTTGACAAAAAAGGACTCTGGGTGCCAGAGAAGGCATTTCGATGCTTTACCTTTTTCCGGCTCTTCGACAACTCCGGTAACAAACCCTGGCCTACCTACGAAAAAAGAAACTACAGGGGAGGCTACTCCGACCACCTGCCATTACTCCTCAAAGCACGCATTCGAGAGTAAGGACAAACAGGAGCAACCGCAATTTCAGTATCCCTGAAGCCTCAGCGTGCATGATGCTTGTTGTTGTCGGATATGTTTTTCACCGTCCACTCCACCCTGCTCTTGAACACAGCCTTGCGGACAGGACACTCCCCTTTTTGACAGATTTCACAAGAAAAATCAAGGCAGCCATCAGTATGGACAAAAAGCTCAATACTGCCACCAAAATTATCATTGACCAGCTTGTTGAGTTTATCAATCCAGGTGTGGGCTTCGTGCACATTCAGGTACCAGGGAACCGTCAAATGGCAATCAAGATGAAGGGTGCTCCCATACTTTATGATGCGCAAATTGTGCAAATCAATCCACTCTTCACAGCGATTGGCCTGGAGCAAATCGACCATTTTTTTCAGCAACTCCTCATCAGCCTCATCCATAATCCCCCTGAGAGAGTCGCGGATAATTTTATAGCCGGTATACACAATAAGCAGTGCAAAAATCAGGGCAACAATACTGTCGAGCCAAACCACCCTGGTAAAAAACAGGATGATCAAGCCTATGATAATGCCTATGGTGGAGTAGGTATCCGACTGCAAATGCTTGCCACTTGCAACGAGAGCAAGAGAGTTGTTTGCCTTCCCTTTTTTAACGGCAAGTGTACCGACAAGATAATTGATTATTGCCGTTGCCGAGATCAGGAGTATTCCGTAATCGAGCTGGGCAACCGGTTGTGGATCACCAAGATTTTTGGCGGCCTCATAAATAATGAGCAAACCGGCGCAGGCAATAAGGGTTCCTTCAATAGCCGCTGAAATAAACTCTACCTTGCCATGCCCGTAGGGATGGAGGGCATCTTTTGGCTTTGCGGAAATATAGAGACTGTATAATCCGATAAAGCCACTGGTGACATTCACCGTACTTTCAAGCGCATCAGTAAGGATGGCTACAGAATTGGTCAGATACCAGGCGACCAGTTTGGCGATAAAAAGAACGACACCGGTAACAACGACAATTTTCTGGAAATTATAATTTTGTTTGGCTGTAGTCATAAGTATTGATAAAAGTTATTACCTCTCATTGCATTCCCTTTCCTTTTTTTTCGGAAAGAATCCTGAAGCTCCAAACCACTTCACCCCTTCAAACCAGAGCACACTTCCTGTGCCAGCAGAGAAACAAAGCAAAAGGTCAAGGGAATGTAAGGCTGAAAAACGGAAAAGATGAATAAAAAAGGGAATATAGAGCACTACTCCCAAAAAAATCAGTGCCCCGGCGACCACCGGAAACAGTGCATTATTGGGGAAGTGCAATGTCGCAACAAATGTCCGGCTCCAGGAACGATTGGTCAAAATCAGGCCGAGATTGGAAATCATCAGTGTCGTAAAGGTCATTGCACGAACCTTCTGCTCGCCATCACCCTTCGAATATGAGTACCAGAAAACAGCGAGCACAACAGCAAGCACCATAACTCCCTGCATCAGGCTGAGCAAGACCATTTTCCGGGCAAATAATGGTTCCCTGGCGTGACGGGGTGGCCGCTTCATAACATCACTCTCTTCGCCCTCAGCTTCAAAAACGATTGAACAGGCAGGGTCGATGATCAGTTGCAAAAAAGCGATATGTGCCGGAAGCAAGAGAAGCGGCCACTGAAAGAGTACCGGAAAGAGCGATATGCCGGCAATGGGGATATGAATGGCAAAAATATAGGCAATAGCTTTCCGGATATTGTCAAAAATCCGGCGTCCAAGCCTGATGGCCTGCACAATCGAAGAAAAATCATCATCAAGCAGAACCAGTGACGCCGATTCGCGGGCAACATCGGTGCCTCGTCCGCCCATTGCGATACCAATATTAGCCGCTTTCAGCGCTGGTGCATCATTCACTCCATCGCCTGTCATGGCAACAATTTCCCCGTTGGCCTTGAGCGCAGTAACCAGACGCAGTTTCTGCTCCGGCACAACCCGTGCAAAAATGTTCACCTCACGAACGCTCTCTTGCAGCTCCTGATCCGTCATCTCGTTCATCTCCGCGCCAGTAATCCATGTATCAGCTTTTTTCAGACCAATCTGCCGGGCAATGTTGCGGGCCGTACCGGGATAATCGCCGGTTATCATCACCACGCGAACACCTGCACTGTAACACTCCGCTATGGCAGAGGGAACCGTGGGACGAACCGGATCAGCAAGTCCGATCAGACCGAGAAATTCAAAGACAAAGTCATGCTGCTGGCCAGGCAAAACCGGTTGTCGAAAAAATGCCCTTGCCACACCCAATACCCGCAGCCCCTGATCAGCCATTTCACAGATATGGCAGGAAAGTTGAGCGATGAGAGCATCATCAAAATGACAAAGATCGAAAATAGCTTCTGGAGCGCCTTTGGCTGCAATGGTATAATGCTGATTTTCTGATGATTTCCAGACACGCGACAAAGAAAGCAGCTCCCTGGACAAGGGATACTCATGCACGAGCGACCAATCCCTGTGCAGATGCTCCGTCTCGGTCAGACAGCTCTCACCAGTCTCCTTGATCGCCTTTTCCATAGGATCAAAAGGGTCGAGCTGACTTGCAAGAATGGTAAATTCAAGCAGTTCATGAAACTCCTCAGGAATTGAGTTCCGTGAACCCTCTCCGAAATCAAGAAAAGCTCCTCCGGCAAAAAGCCTGCTGACCGACATGCGATTCATGGTCAACGTACCGGTCTTGTCGACACAGAGTACCGTAGAAGAACCAAGCGTCTCTACGGCAGGCATCCGGCGGGTAAGTACCTGTTTTTTGGAAATACGCCAGGCTCCCATTGCAAGAAAAATGGTCAAAACAACGGGCAACTCTTCAGGCAGGGTGGCCATGGCAAGGGTAACCCCGGCCAGTAAACCCTGAAGCCAGTCGCTACGGGTAACGCTGTAAAAAATGACCACCAGAATGCAGAGCGACAGACCAACCAGTGCGAGATGGTGCACCCATCGGCCAGTCTCCTTCTGCAAAAGTGTCTCCTCTGGCTCAACAGCCTGCAACACCTTGCCTATTTTGCCGATTTCTGTCGATATGCCGGTTGCGACGACCCTCGCAATCCCCTGCCCCTGAACCACCATAGTGCCCGAATAAATAAACGGCAGATCGTCTCCCCCTGGATGAAGCTCTTTTGCATCCCGCACTTCGTCAGATTTTCTGACAGGAACGGATTCTCCGGTCAAAAGGGATTCATCAACCATCATATTGAGGCATGAAAGAAGCTCTGCGTCGGCAGCAACACGATCACCCTCATTAACAACAAGGAGGTCACCCCGCACAACCTCACGCCCTGCAATACGGCGCTCTGCACCATCCCTGACAACCTGGGCACGAGGGCTCGAAAGATCGCGGAGCGCATCGAGTGCATGTTCTGTCTTTCTCTCCTGATAAAGGGTGAGGCCCATGACAAAAAAGACAAAGCCAAGAAGCATTAACGCCTCCGGGACATCACCAAGCAGCAGATAGAGTGCACCACAGGCCACCAGCAAGAGAAACATCGGTTCGCAAACAACGCCGAAGGCCAGAGCAAAAAGAGAGTGGCTCTCCGAAGAGGGCAACTCATTATATCCTTCCGATTCCAGCCGTTCGGCAGCTTCTGCTTCTGAGAGAGAGGCAAACCTTTCAAGCTTCATTGTGTTTTTCATAGGGGTATTAATACCAAGCACGAGACACGTTCCCCGCACCACGGGTGACCCACTCCTCTCTACCGAACAAAGGTTACTCTTTGTGACTTGCGCGGTTCAGCCTCTGGCAAAGGCATGGCACTATAGCCAAAAACAGCCGCAGCATGAGGCACGTACCCTTCCGGTATACCAAGTCCAAGGCTTCTGAATAGTTTACCCTCATCGGTTCCGCCAAGCATCACCACCGAATGGACCCAGCAGGATCCAATACCGAGCGAAGCCGCCGCAAGCAACATGTTTTCCATTGCCAGCACACAATCCTGAAGAGGAGTAATGGCCTTGCAATCTCCAGACACAATCAGGAGTGTCGGAGCATGATAAAACACATGATAGCCTTCACGCGATGCCACAGCACGTAAATCAGCATTGTCGGAATGCAGAAAAAGAGATTTGCACTGCAGTTGAAGCTGTTCAAGCAAATCGAAATTCTGCAGCACGGTAAAATGCCAAGGCTGTTGCCCCATTGCCGTCGGAGCATACTGCCCGGCCTGGATAATCTCATGCAACTCCTCTTCCCCAATCTGGCGGGGCTGATAGGCTCTGATACTTCTGCGAAGAAGAATGGTCCGGATGGTCTCGTTCATAAACAACCTCCCTTGATAGCTTGGAATTAACAGATACACAAGATACCTGTACAAACACCGTTATCAAGACCAAATGTACAATCAGTCTGTCACGGTTTCAGAATAATGAACGAAGTAATATAATCAGGATAGTTGCTATTTCTCCTCTGCCAGCGAGGCGGATGGCGTTTTAATCAGCGGGAAACGAAAAAAGGCGACTATGGAAGATCACCATAATCGCCTTTTATGTCGGGGTGGCGGGACTCGAACCCACGACCTCTGCGTCCCGAACGCAGCACTCTACCAACTGAGCCACACCCCGCAATGCAGATTGATTCCCTGTGCCCTTGGGCAGATTCGAACTGCCGACCAATAGTTTCGGAAACTAGTACTCTATCCACTGAGCTACAAGGGCCTGCCAGAAAAATACACTGAAGTCAAATCAGGGAACTGAAGATAAGAATTTTCCGGGAAAAGAAAAATTTCAAACCCGGCAATCTACCCCTCATCAACACGATTGAAGCGTTACCTCATCCCTGTTTCTTTGCTGTTTTGGGCAGGGTGATGACGACGGTGGTGCCGCGCATTGGAGCGCTGTTTATCCTGATCGTGCCACTCATCTCCTTGATGATTCCATAACTGATCGAGAGACCAAGGCCAGTGCCTTTTCCCGACTCCTTGGTTGTATAAAAGGGATGCATAATGTACTCCATATTCTTTTCGCTGATACCGATGCCATTATCCTCCACGCTTACGACCACGGCATCGTTCAACGCAAAGGTGCGTATGAGTATTTTCATTTCAAAGGGATCGGTATGAAGCTGTTTCTTCTCTTCAAGAGCATCCATGGAGTTTTTGACCAGATTGAACATCACCTGCTCAAACTTGTAAATATTGCCGGTC